>NZ_JBYCKN010000185.1:0-43046 GCF_057473405.1 Sulfobacillus sp. TH-112 | reverse complement strand
GTCTGGCACGGTTTCCTCTGCAATACCACTGAGAGATTTTGGTGACGAGACCACACTGCTACCCGGACTGATTGATCTCCACGTGCACCTGGTGTGGGATGGGTCAGCGCACCCGCGTGGCAAAGCCGAAACCGAATCTCCTCAACTCATGGCCATTCGTGCTGTCAATCACGCTCGACGCACCCTTCTAGACGGTGTGACTAGTGTTCGGGATGTTGGAGGCCCTTATGGGGTGCCTCAAGCATTGGCGCAGGCGCAAAGAATGGGTCTCATTCAATCGCCCTATATCGTTCCGGCAGGAAAGGCAATCATGATGACGGGAGGACATGGATGGAGTTTTGGCCGTGAAGCAGACGGTCTTGAGGGAATGCGACAGGCAGTGCGGCAAGCCATCAAGGACGGTGCCGAAGTGATAAAGGTGATGGCGACGGGAGGGGTCTATACGGAGGGCGAGAAACCCGGACAATCTCAATTGAGCATTGAGGAAATGGCGGTGGCTGTAGAGGAAGCCCATAAACGGGGCTTGCGGGTTGCAGCGCATGCGGAAGGCCAGGAGGGTATCCGGAATGCCGTAAAAGCAGGAGTGGACAGTATTGAACACGGATGTTTTCTTGATGAGGACACGGCTGCTCTCATGGCAGAACGCGGGACCTATTATGTGCCTACCGTATCGGTATTTACTAAAATGGCGCGCGCTGACAATCGCAGTGGGATTCCAACCTATGTCTTGGAAAAAAGTCGTGAGGTGGCTGACGCTACCTGGGAGGCCATTAGACGAGCCAAGAAATACGGAGTAAAAATTGCTGGTGGTACGGATGCCGGATCTCCGCTTCATCCCCATAGTCCGCTGTCAGAAGAGGTGCTCATGTTGGTCGAATGCGGGCTATCGCCCATAGAAGCGCTTACGGCGGCTACTGCAACGTCTGCTGAGGCGCTAAACGTTGAGGGCATCACTGGACGAATTGCCCCTGGAGCATACGCTGACATGATAGCTGTACAGGGCGATCCTCTAAACGATATCCGATCGTTAAAACAGGTGATAGCGGTAATTCAGCATGGGAACATCGTACACTCTGGAAGTGTTTGAGGTCATCCCCGGCATCCTCGAAAAACGTTCATGAAATGCTGAGCCCCTAGCGGTCATCGGAGAAGTATTGTCCCGATGACCGCTTAGTGCAGAGTGAGAACGGTACTATTGCATCAGTACGATTCCGTCTTGTCGTGGGCCGCGCGATCGGTGTGATATGATCACTTTGACAGAGCGAGGGTGCGAAGCGCACGGACGGGATGAGACGGTATGTCTCAGTGGTTTTTTCGCCTCCGATTGGAGAGAACCTTCGACGACATGTCTCAATCGTGGCGATTACGTTCTCATAGCTTCGGAGGTGTTTCCGGGGGCCGCAAGCGGTCTTGACATCAGTCACATGGAGGGATTGGGCGTGCATCCATGGCAAGCGGAGTGGGATTTAACTGAAGAGGGAGTACGGCGAGTCATATCGTCGCAATTTCCTCATCTCAGCATAGACCGAATCAGCCTCGTGGGTGAAGGATGGGATACCTGGGTCTACACTGTCGATGGTCTTTTCTTTCGCTTCCCTCGACGATCGATGGTCTGTCCTACGATGGTAGCTGAGGCGCGTATTCTCCCGCGCCTGGCTCCGCTTTTACCTTATCCGATTCCGGTACCCGAGTGGATAGGAGAACCCACTGCGGATTTTCCCCATCCCTTCTTTGGATATCGGACGATTGTTGGCCAGACGTTGCCTGACGCCGTCATCAATCCCATCGCGGTGGCCCGTGATCTCGCCGTGTTTCTTCGTGCATTGCACTCCATCGGATTGAGTGAGGGACAGCGGATGGGCATCGGTGGACCGGAGTTGCGGCGTTTTGATATTCCTCGATTGAAAGAACGGTTGCTGGAATGGATTGACCGTGCCCGTGCGGGCGGAATAGCGGTTGATACCCCGAACCTGCTCGAAGAATTCCACCTGATGGCGGACAAGTCGATAGTCTTAGACTCTCCGGTAGTCGTGCATGGGGACCTCAATTTTAAGAATCTCATTATGCGTCAGGGCCGTTTGGCTGGCATCATTGATTGGACGGATGTCCATTTGGGACATCCGGGTGAGGATTGGAGTATTGTGCACGGGCTCTTACCGTATGAAGCCCAAAGGGTGTTTTTTGAGCACTACGGGTCCGTCACCGAAGAGGCATGGAGCGCTTCTCGCTTTTTAGCGATCTATGTCAATCTCATCGTATTGGTATCCTCTCAGGAGAGCGGTCAGCCAGCGACGGCAACATACGCGCAACATCAGTTAAACCGTATTCTCAGCGCACCTCGGACACTGGTCGATGGGAATGGCTAGCATAAGGGCGCGAGACACTTTCGGCTTCGGCTTTCAGGCTATAATGACCGCACGTTTTCGCCTGTCGGGAAGATGTCGTTCACCGCTCCTGAAGAAAGGACCACTGTCGCCGTTTCAGCAACATCTCGGTGATTTGTTGTGACGAGCCATCTTCATATACCGCAATAGTGAGATGCAATTTTAGGATAGGGAGGTCAGTATGTGTCGGACTATATCATCGAACCTATGGACGAGAGCACGGCGCGGATCGTAGGTAATTGGCAGTATGAGCGCCCCTATGACTTCTATAATATGACCTGGTCCGACGAGACCTATCAGGAGTTAATGGGAGGAAGCTATTTTACGGTTCGCGACGAGCTTTTGGGCATCGTGGGTTTTTGTTGTTTTGGGGAGCCTGCGCGTGTTCCGTTCGAGGGCTATCGACAGGACGATCACACTCTCGACATTGGCTTAGGAATGCGGCCCGACCTGACGGGGAAGGGATTGGGAGGCCCATTTGTGTCAGCGATTATGGAGTTTGGACGGAAGGGCTGGGGCCCAAAGAGACTCCGCCTGACCGTGGCCACCTTTAACCGCCGGGCATTCGCTCTCTATGAGCGCCTTCGGTTTGAACCGGTGAGCCAGTTCTGCTTTAAATCGGTGGCCTTTACGGTCATGGAACGCGCCACCTCGTAGGCGTTACGCTGATTGGGACGGAAATTTATGTATACTGCATCCAGAACATAGTCACCCTAACGGATAAAAAGAGGGGTGACTCATGGCGCTTAAGCTCGGATGGGGTGGAAAAATCAGTCTGGTATCCCTGGGCCTCGTGACCGCGATGACCTTTTTCCCGATGATCACGTCGTTGGGTCAAGGAATTAGTGAAAATGTGGTAGAAGGATGGGAAGGACGCTACGACCAGTGGAGTCACCAGTATTATTGTCGTTTTGTGCTGGCGAATAATCATGTGGAGGATATCCGTATCGATGCATTCCCGTTGCGCTGGCTGACGCATCGCGGTCGTTCCGAATTTTGGGAGACGTCTCTCGACAAGCCGGCTATCCTTCTCGATGCCTATCGGCGTCATCCACTAATGGTGGAAGAGGATCTGGGAACTCGCAACAATGTTGTCCACCCACTATTCCCGTTTCCAGGGAGTCCTGTGTCCTATAGCCCGGGGTTTTTAAAGGACATGGCCCAGATGCACTTTAACCCCCAAGTGGTGAACGGACCCAATATTGTGCCGGGGTCCGTTCGCTTAGACCAACTCTCTGGGGGGATGCTGCAAATTGACACCAAGTCCAATGACAATACGCTCTTGCAGTTACAGCCAAAGCAAGTCCCGCGCCCGCTCCGCCCGCGCTAGGCGGTCGCACGGCGAGAACGAGCGACCCCCATTTCAGCCAGCCCAATGGCCACCAACATCACGAGTAAATGAAAGAGCCCGATTGCGAGCGTCATGGGGTGCAGCACGAGAGGGACCAGTCCACCTAAGAGAAGCAGGAGTGCTGCGAGCCCGACCACAGCACTTTTGACTTGCCAGGCCATCCACGCGACCGCAATCAGCACCATGAGACCCGCCACAATGTGAACATCTAATAGGACGGGGGTCATGGTATAAAAATGAAACAGATCTCCCAGTCCTATCAATAGCGCAATGACGACGGCCAAACGAAATACCATCAACGACCCTTTCATACCTCTGCACCATCCCTTCTTGATACTCATTGTGGAGCATTTTTTCGGCTTCCATACCTGATTGGACGTTAATGCAGCAAGATACCGATGGCGAGTAATACCCCCATGACAATGTGGAGTCGACCCATGAGCGGGACCGCCTTCTTGAGACCATCAGGGTGTTGGAATTGTTGCAAGGTTTTCATGGCGACCGGCAGTGCTAACAACACCAACAAGGCCGCCCATGGCAACTGGTGGGTTAGGGTGAAGACAACAATGGCGAGGAAAGCGGCGATAACCAAGCCGGCGAGGATCTTGAGGCCTTTTTGATGTCCGAAAACCACCGGAATGGTGCGCCGCCCATGCTCACCATCTTTCACACGGTCTCGTAAATTGTTGCCTAAAAGGATGCTCGCGACCAGGCAGCCGACGGGAATCGAAGCTAACCACGCCATCGGCGTAATGCGCGCGCCCGCAGCCAGTTCTGTCGCGGTAATCTCCAAGGGTCCCATAATCATAAAGACGAAGAATTCGCCAAATGGGGTAGCCGAAATGGGCGAGGGGCCGCCAGCATACAAGAACCCGGCACCAATCGCCAGAATTCCCATCAATAAGAGCCAGGGATCGCGGAAGATCACTAGGAGAAGTCCTAAAATGAGAGCTAAGACATAGAGCGCCACCGCCCAATACCATACCGTCTTGGCGGGAACCGCTCCCGACACAATAATGCCACCGATGCCGAGGCTGTCTTTAGTATCGAGACCTTTGACGTAATCAAAATATTCATTGAGCATGTTGGCCCCAATTTGCATCAGAAAGCCAATGCAAATGATATCGAGCCAGGCCCACCAATCCATGGTGTGTAACGTGCGCCATGCTAGGGCTCCGCCAACCAGCATCGGCACGATGGTGGCGGCTAGCGTGGGCGGTCGACTGACCTTTAAAAATGCCTTAAATGTCATTCCTCTATCCACTCCGATGCTGTTGCAGTGTGCTCTATGAGGCGGCCCCGCAAGGTCTTGCCACTCGCGTTGCGAGGTATCTCCGGCAGTGCAAAGTATATCGAAGGCATTTTATACGAGGCCAGTCTCTTAGACAAGAACTTCTCTACAGCGTCTCGTTGGATGGGATGGCCGGGATCGAATACCAGGGCGGCGGCGACCCGCTCACCCCAGTCCGGATCGGGGCGTCCAAATACCGCTGCATCAAGAATTCCGGGGAAGGCGAGCAGATGGGATTCAACCTCGGTAGGATAGACGTTTTCACCTCCAGAAATGATGAGGTCCTTGAGGCGGTCCACTACATGGAGGTACCCCTCATCATCAAGATAGCCGACATCCCCGGTATGTAGCCAGTCTTCAACAAAGGTCTTTTGGGTGGCTTCTGGGTTTCGATAATAGCCTTTGGCGACGGTGGGGCCTTTCACCAGAATTTCTCCACGGGTAAAAGCGGGCTCTACCCGATCGGAACGGCCGATGCGAATCATTGTCGGAAGGTTCGGGTGCCCCGATGCCCCCGTTTTTTTGTCTGCCAGGTCATTCTGTAATGTCACAATTTGAGATGAGGTCTCTGTCATTCCATAAGTGGGGACCACACGATAGCCGCGCTCGCGAGCACGATGCAAAAGATCGGACGAGGCCGGGGCACCTCCTAAAAGAATCAGTCGCAGATGTTGCGGCGGGGCATAGTCCAATTCCAGCATTCGGTGGAGCATCGTCGGAACCCACGAAATGAGCGTGATGTGCCAGTCATCGATAAGGTGAGCCACCGTCGTGGGATCAAATCGTGGGGACAATACCACTGTGGATCCGTGAATGAGGCTGCGAAAGAGGATGGTGAGACCGCCGACGTGAAATAGCGGCATCACATGTAACCAGCAATCATGGGGTGTCATTCCTGCATTGAGCGCGAAACTCACGGCGCTCCACCATTGATTGCCGATCGTAAGTTCCACCCCTTTGGGCACTCCGGTGGTGCCTGAGGTATAGACCAAGGCGTGGACCTCGTCAAAATCGAGGATGGTGTCCCAAACCGGCTCGGGACTGACATGGTCCAAGAGGCTCTTTATGGCGAGATGGGGAATGGAGGAGTACCACTCTGCCGTTGGCATATCGTCAATAATGAGTGCGGGTGCCGCGTTTTCAATGATAGGGGTCAATTCGTCTTGGGTCAGGCGGGTATTAAGAGGTACTAACACCAAGTGCATCCGAGTCAGGGCGTGAACGAGCAACACCTGATCCGGACCAGGTGGCAATCGATAGGCGACGCGGCTGCCGGAGGGCAGTCCCATCGTCGCCAAGACACCGGCGAGACGAGCGACGTCGGCATCAAGGTCACGAAAGGTCCACCGTTCGTCGAGAAAAACCAGCGCCAGTTGGTCGGGATTGATTTGTGCTTGGTAATGCAACCAATCGGGACTGGTGTGCATAATTATGGCAACCGGGGGAATTTATTAAAGTCGGGCTTACGGTGTTCGAGATAGGCATTTTTCCCCTCTTGCGCTTCCTCGGTCATGTAATAGAGCATGGTGGCATCGCCGGCTAATTGCTGCAAGCCGGCTAAACCATCGGTATCAGCATTAAAGGCGGCCTTTAAAAACCTCAGTGCGATGGGGCTCTTTTCTAGCATTTCGTGGCACCATTGCACCGTTTCCGCTTCTAACTGTTCCAGGGGTACCACGGTGTTGACCAGTCCCATGTCGAGCGCCTCTTGGGCATTATACTGCCGACAGAGATACCAAATTTCCCGGGCCTTTTTATGACCCACCACACGCGCTAAGAGGGCTGACCCATAGCCTGCATCAAAGCTTCCGACCTTAGGACCGGTTTGCCCGAATCGGGCGTTCTCAGCCGCAATAGTGAGGTCGCAGACCAGGTGCAGGACATGTCCGCCACCAATAGCATAGCCGGCGACCATCGCCACCACAGGTTTGGGAAGATAGCGAATTTGATTTTGGAGATCTAAGACATTGAGGCGCGGCACGCCGTCAGAGCCAACATATCCGCCGACGGACCGGACCCGCTGGTCCCCACCCGAGCAGAAGGCCTGGTCGCCTTGCCCAGTTAAAATCGCCACTCCGATACTGGGGTCGTCCCGTACGATGTTAAAGGCATCTTGCAACTGAAATAGGGTGTCCGGTCGAAAGGCATTACGGACTTCGGGACGATTAATGGTAATTTTGGCGATGCCCCCGAGTTGATGAAAGAGCACGTCGGAGTATTCTTTTTTAAGTTGCCAGTCGAAAGACATGTGTTTTACCTCCTCTGAGATCGCAGTGAGTTGGCGCCTACGGCGGCCGCGTCTAATAGGTACGGTATTTAGTCTGCCTTGTGTCCGTTCCACTGCGTCAAAAACTGATCGACAATCTGCGCGTAATGGTCAAGGGCCTCGCCGTGAACAGTATGTCCGGCTTCGGGAACCACCACGCACTGGGCCCGAGGCATATGTTCGGCCATGATACCTGCTACTGTGCTAAATTTATCGTCCCGCTGGCCAGTAATCAAGAGTGTCGGAACATCGATTGCCGAGAGGGAGTCCCAGAGAGACTCTTGGGCTCCTGTACCAGCGCCGCGAAGACTTTGGGCCAAGCCTGAGATGGACTGCGCGCGGCGGATGCGGTTCTCTTCTTCTTGGAGATCCGCTGTTTGCGTCTTAAAGAGTGCCAGCGAATTCCAATAAGGGATGAACCAATCCAGTCCTCGTGCCTCAATCATGGCGGCTAATTGCTCATCGTTCGCACGGCGATGGCTCCGTTCTTGCGCTGTCTTAAGACCCGGCGAGGCACTCTCCAAAATGAGGCCCCGGAGCTGCCGATAGCGGAGCGCCACGTGAAGTGCCAACCGCCCTCCCATGGAATAGCCTATCACAGCCGCGTTCGGGACGGAGAGAAGGGCTAATAATAGGATGATTCGGTCAGCCGTGACGTCCATGGCCAGATCCGCTGGATTCTTTGGCGTGTCGCTACCACCGTGACCGGGAAGGTCAGGGGCAATACAAAAATACTTGTCTTCCAGCCGGGACGCTAAGCCTGACCAACTTTCGCTCGAACCCGTGAAGCCGTGCAAAAGAAGTACCGCTGGGTGGTGGGGCTGTCCCCATGTGTGATAGTGCCACTGCTGTTGGGAAAGGACGATACGAGGCATCCTACTGTCCTTCGCCTGCATAGAAGGACTGATGGAGCGCCACCGTGTCTTCTCGTGAACTTACCTGCCATTCCAGCACCCGAAGACCGTCTAGGGATAACAGTGTGGAAAATTGTTCGCGTAAGGCGGTGAAATCGTAAACGCGTCGAAAGGTACCGCCATATAACGTGTGGACCCCGGAAAAGTCGATGGCATGGGGGGTACCAAAAAGTGTCTCAAAGGTTTCATGAGGCAGCGTCCGCTGAGAAAGGTGGGAAAAAATGGCTCCCCCCGCGTTGTTCACAATCACGAACAGGGCGTTGAGACGATGAGCGGCGGCCAGAGCCAAGCCATTCATGTCATGAAAGAATGCCAAATCACCAAGGATGGCTAAGACATCGCCGTGGTGCTGCGCAATGCCGAGTGCTGTCGAGACCAATCCGTCTATGCCATTCGCTCCGCGATTGGCATAGAAACGCAGCGGTCCGTGCCGATAGAATGAGTCGAGATCACGAATCGGCATCGAACTCGCCACCAACACTGGAAGCGCCTTTTCACCTAATAGCTGATTTAAGTGAGCGTACAGGCGACCTTCGAAATTGGCTGGACTGTCACTGAGCCGCGCTGCGGTATGGGCCCAAGTTGTCTCTTCGACCTGGGCTAAGTGTTCGATCCAACGGGGATCGAACCGCGGACAATCTTCAGCCAGCGCCCGCAGTGAGAGGGCCGGATCGCCATCCACAATAAGGCTCTTTTGCGCATAGGGCTCGCGAAATCCGAGTGACCAATCCAAGAGAATGAGGGAACTCTCCTGGCACCATTGGTTGAGTACCTTAGAGGTAGGGGGAGCGCCTACGCGTACCACTAGATCGGGCCGAGGCAATGCGGGGTGGGAGCGCAAGAAGGTATCATAGCCCGTCAGGGCGTGATAGCGTCGACCATCGCAGGCGATCGGATCGACCAATATGGGAACCCCTCGGGAAGCAAACTGTTGCACGGTGGCTTCGCCGATAAACGGTGCCTCAGGACCAATAATGATGAGCGGTCGCTCAGCCTCCTCTAGCCAGTGCAATGCGCTACGCATGCCCTCTGGAGCGGGGTATTGCAGCGCGGGGAAGTAGGGCCCCATGATGGGAGAAGCCGGGCTTCCGGTTCCCGGAAGCAGGGGTTCGCGAAACGGGAAATTGAGATGCACCGGCCCCTGAGGCATGGTGAGGGCAGTATGTACAGCCCGGGCGGCCACTTGGGCCGCGTGCGCCTTGAGGTCGACGCCGCCCGGGGTGGGAAGGTCTTGAAACCACTTGACGTGATGCCCATAGAGATGCACTTGATCTATAGTTTGCGGCGCACCGACATCCCGCAACTCTCGCGGTCGGTCCGCTGTCAACACAATCAACGGCAGTCGACTGAGCGAGGCTTCAACCACCGCAGGAAAAAAGTTGGCTGCGGCCGTTCCCGACGTACAAAGAAGAACAATGGGCTCTCGGGAGCTTTTGGCGAGTCCCAAGGCGAAAAACCCTGCCGAGCGTTCATCTAGCGCCATGTGCACTTGGATGCCCGGCAAGTCGTGCAACAAAATCGCGATGGGGGTCGACCGTGATCCCGGGGCTACCACGGCTTTTTTGACACCGGCGGCCGTCAACTGGGATAGAAAGTCATCGATGTAGCTTCGTAGGGTGGTCATGGCTCCGGTTCTCCTTCCAATTCCAGTGCACTGAGCATGGTATTGAACTTCCAATCCGATTCTTTGAGCTCCAGCTCGGGATTCGAATCTGCCATGATTCCACAGCCTGCATATAGTCTGACCTGGTGAGACTCAAAAAGGCCGGATCGCAGTGCGACCAACCATTGACCATCTCCCGCAAGATTCGCCCACCCTAAAGATCCGGCATACCATCCTCGCTTAAATGGTTCGTGTGTACCAATGTAACTGACCGCATCGCCTACCGGGTATCCAGCCACCGCAGGAGTGGGGTGCATGGCCGCAATCACCGACCAAATGGTGGCCTGGTCGCGCAGTTGGCCTCTAAATTGGGTCAGCAAGTGCTGCACACTGGGAAGCCTCTTCAAATCAGGGGTAATTGGCATCGACACATTTTCACAGACCGTTTCTAGCGCATGTTGGACGTGGTCGCGTACCAAGGCATGTTCGTGAATCATTTTGGTATCGCTTTTCATGGCATCGGCGAGCGCACGATCCTCTTCGGGAGTGAGCCCTCGGGGGGTTGATCCGGCTAGCGACATGGTTTCCACGTGATCTCGCTGCACCGTCGCCAAGATTTCTGGCGTCGCTCCGAGAAAGGTGGAACCGTGGTGACGGATGGCAAACACCGTAGCTTCGGGATTTTGGAATTGTAAGTTTTCTATGACCCGCGCCAAGGAAACAGGACGATGATAGCGCAGATCAAGTTCTCGCGCGAGGACGACCTTGTGCAGTGCGCCGTTCTTCAGATCATCTGCCGCTTTACCGACTAACCGCTGCCAGTTGTGTCGCGAAGGGTGTGAGGAGATGTCGTAGGGAGTATCGAGCTCAGTCATTTCTTGGGGATGGGCGGCAAAAAGTGCTCGCCAAATGGGCTGTAATTGGCTTTGATAGGTCTCTTCAGACACATCGCGGCTCATCGGAAGGACGACTCGAAGGGTCGACGTTTCCGAATTCTGGAATACTTGTACTATGGGTAATGCCGTATACACGGTCGGCCAGAAGTCCCAGCGTGAACCGCTGTCGAAGGCTTGTCCGCCCACAATCTGGACGTCCTCGGGGAGCCCGTCGGCGCGAAGGCGACGCATTTGAGTTTCCATGTGCAAGACTTCTTCCGAGTGGCCCCATTGCCAGTCTCGAGCCACGCCCAGGCTGAGTTGCTGCTCACCCGAAGGAGTAACAAACAGCCAACCGAACCCGGAATACGAGGACCAGGCCTTCACTACGGCGATGGCAGGAATTGTTAAGGATTTAGCGAACCACTTAATAGGGTCGCCAGTTTTGACACGATCTAATGTTTCGCGAAGGTTCTCGTCAAACCAATTTCGCGTAAAGTTAAGGGCACTGATATCCATAATGCTACTATAGGAGTCTCAATGCATGAAATCAATAAGGGGAGGAAGCGTGAGTGTGCGCCGGACGAGGACGTCGGATTTTCATGAGGTCGAAGCGCGTATTCGCCTGACTTGGCCTCAATTACAATGGCATGAGGTTGAGTGGATCACGCGGGGATGGGATTTTGACATTGCGGTATTGGACCGGGCAGTGACGGTGCGCATACCCAAGGTTGCGGGTCAACGCCGTCGTCTAAAACGGGAGATCGCGTGGCTTGATGCCCTCAAGAACCTCCATCTTCCGGCGCCAGATTATACCTGGAGAAGCCCTACGATGGCAGCATATCCCTATATTGTCGGGTCGGCACTGAATGTTGGCAGCGCGACGCCTACCATTATTGAGGAGATAACGGCATATCTTCAGCAACTCCATGACGTGGACCTCACTCATCCCGAAATGGTGCGTAACCGATGGCAAAAACGGCACAGGGCATTCTATATAGCGGTGTCCACCACGGTGTTGCCGCTTTTCTCGTTGCGCGAAGCCCGTCGATTACAGAACCGATTTGACGAAATGCAAAGGTGCCTGGCCGAGGACGCCTGGCGCGTGGGGCTGATTCACGGCGACTTGCGCCCAGAACATATATTAATCGAGAAAGGACATGTCGCGGGCATTATTGACTGGGGTGACATGCGCTATGGCGACGTAGCCTTGGACTATGCAGGGATCCCAAATTTGCTATTGCCCGACCCGCTCGATACCTCACTTAAGTATCGGCGTGATTTTTATGCGTGGGCGGCGTCCATTCGGGAGTGCCTTCACGCGATCGACTGCGGCGACGTGGAACGAAGCGAACAGTCAATACGAGTCATTCGGAGGGAATTGTAGATTATGTACTATCAAGGGGAACCGGGGGCTTTTAGTGAGGCGGCCATTCGGCATTACTTTCCGGAGGCCACACCAGCAGGTCTACCATCTTTTGCGGCCGTCTATGGAAGACTGCGTCAGGAGCCGGAGCAAGTGGCATTGTTGCCGATAGAAAATGCCTATCGAGGGCCGGTGACAGAAGTCTGGGATCGCCTGATTGAAGACGAGGACTTGAAGATCTGGGCCGAAGTGGTGGAACCGGTGCATCTTGCCTTAATTGCCCATCCGTCCGAGACATTGGAGACCATTAAGCGGGTCCGCTCCCATCCACAGGCCCTCATGCAAAGCCGAGGATTCTGGGAAGTGAAAGGCTATGAAGCAGAGCCGGCACTGGACACCGCGGGGAGTGTGCGTGAACTGGCGGATTTCGCCTGGCCTGGAGTGGGGGCTATTGCTAGTCCTTTGGCGGCTGACCGCTATGGCCTCCAAATCCTCGCCACGCCCATTGAAGACTATCCAGACAATCGCACCCGGTTCTGGCTGATGTCGCGTGGGCCCGTCGCGGTTCCGAAAAGTGACATCGGGGGATATAAGGCGACGATGGCGTTTGACATTCCTCATCGCCCTGGAAGTCTAGCAGAGGTGCTGATGGTATTTCGCGAGAGACAGCTAGACCTGTCGAAAATTGAGTCGCGTCCGCGACCAGGATTTCCCTTTGAGTTTCGGTTTTGGATTGATATCACGCTCTCAGAGGAACAGCGTGAGGGGTTTTTAACCGCGGTGCAAGAAGTGAGGGGACTCGTGATTTTTCTGCGGCTTCTGGGACCCTATCCGCTATTGTGACAACCTCGCAAAAATATCCAAGATGGACTCTGCCTGACTATGTCAGCGGGTGTTCCAAAGAGACGGCGATCAAGGCAGGACGATCCTGCTGAATGCACACCGGGGAGGAGAGGGTTTATGCCGCGCCTTTTATGGATCGACGAATCACCGCAGGGAGATTTACGGTTACGTGTGCAGGGTATAGGTCGAGATCTCGCGCTAGCCGATTTTCGCCGCCCCCACATTGAGATGGTTGCGGCAGCAACAGCTCTAGAGGGGTTGGTGGAGGAGCAAGATATCGATGTGGTCTGTCTTACGCGCATCATCGGGGAGCGTCACTTGCACCGTGTTGGTGCTTTGGTGGCGTCCAGCAATCGCCCTCTGGTAGTGGTGGGAAGTTTCCTCGAGGAATTTACCGATGAGCAGGGAACTGCGTTGCGCGAAGAAATTTTGCCACGCACGGAGGTGTTGATCGGTCGCGCCGAAGATGCGGCTCGGCTGGTGGGCCATCCGCTGGTTGATGACGTAGACATGCGGCGAGTAGCGCGTACTATCGCGCACCAGGGGGTCTCCTCACTGTTGCTTTTATCTTCACCGGGATATGGTGGAAGGTCTCTCGGGTGGTGTGACATGGAGTCCCGATGGTTTGAGCCGTCTGATCGCCTGATGGTGCCATCCACTTTAGCCCAAGCAGTCGCGACCTTGATGGTCCAAGGGCAAGATTGCGAACAACGCCTGCGAACGGCCTACCAGTGGGCATTAACGGTGTCGGACGACGAATTCGTAAATCCATGATTAAAGGATTGAAACCCCGGTTTTACTATATTAGAATGATTCTTAGATAATATTTATCCTTATCTAGAGAGGGGTAGTATCCTTGGCGAAGTTGTTAAATTCAAAGACCCACGAAAATCTCAAAGAGGCTTTCGCAGGTGAATCACAGGCCAATCGGCGCTATTTATATTTTGCACAAAAGGCTGATATTGAAGGTCGTCCGGACGTAGCCGGATTGTTTCGCGATGTAGCTGAAGGCGAAACTGGGCACGCATTTGGTCACTTCGAGTTTCTTGAAGAAGTCGGAGACCCCGTGACCGGTGTCGAGGTTGGCGACACCGAGAAGAATCTCAAGAGCGCCATTGAAGGCGAAACATACGAGTATACACAAATGTATCCGGGATTTGCCAAGACCGCCCGCGATGAGGGATTTGAAGAGATTTCTGAGTGGTTTGAAACCTTAGCGCGCGCGGAAAAGAGCCATGCAGGGCGGTTTACCAAGGGCTTAGAGACTTTAGAAGACTAGCCGACTTGTCGAAGGGGGCGAGAGCCCCCTTTCTTGTCATATGGAGGGAAACCATGGAGTACAATCCACATCGTGACGAATATTGGGACGAGGTCGCCTTCGAAAAAGATATGAAACAAGCGTTTGATATTTGTAATGGATGTCGATTGTGCTACAACCTGTGTCCATCATTTCCCGAGCTCTTTCAGATTGTGGAAAGTTACGATCACAATGCGGAGCAAACGACTCGGCCCGAAATGGACCACGTCGCGGATTTGTGTTTTCAGTGCAAATTGTGCTATATGAAATGTCCATACATTCCACCGCATCGTTTTGACTTGGATTTTCCACGACTCATGCTTCGATCAAAGGCCATTCGCGCCAAAAAGCATGGCATTGGAAGAACTGATCGGTTTTTAGGGAATCCTGAAAAGGTGGGTCAGATGGGGCAAATGATGCCCAGTCTAGCCAATTGGTCGGTGAAGAAAAAGGGTCTGCGACAGGTCATGGAAAGGATTTATGGGATTGACCATCGTCGCCACCTGCCAAAATTCGCTGCTGTCAAATTTAGTGATTGGGTGAAGCGGCACGCCCCGTCCCATGCTGTTCCCATGGATGAAGTGGATGTGGTGATTTTTTCGACGTGTACGGTGGAATACCACGAAACTGGTATCGGCGAAGCAGCCTTGAAGGTATTGCGGCACAATAACATCCGTGGAATAGTACCGGAGGGCCAAGTGTGTTGCGGCATGCCGGCACTGGACGGAGGAGATATCGAGGGGGCCGTCACTCGTGCGAAGAAAAACGTGGCCCTATTGGAACCCTACGCACGGGCGGGAAAAACAATTCTGGCGCTACAGCCCACCTGCGCCTTGCTACTCAAGCAAGACTATCCCACTCTCGTGGAGAGCGAAGCGGCCAAATTAGTGGCCGCGCAGACGAAAGATATGACAGAGTACTTGGCAGCGGCAATGAAACGGGGTAAGCTTCACCGCGAATTTGCGTCCAGCCCTGGTGCGGTAACCTATCATCTTTCCTGTCACACTAAGGCGCAAGGCTTGAAACGGGCCGCCAAGGACTTATTGGAAGCGATTGATGGCTGTGAGGTGGAAGTAGTCGATCGCTGTGCCGGTATCGACGGAACCTGGGGACTGAAGGCGGAATACTATGATGAGGCGATTAAAGTGTCGTCCAAGCTTACTCAACGTTTTCAGGATCGCCACGATACCCGGGCATGTTCCGATTGCGCCCTGGCGGGACTGCAAATAGAGGTTGCATCGGACGCACCACCGCAGCATCCAGTGGAAATATTAGCGAGAGCATACGGACTTTTAGGAGGATAAACCATGAAACCATTAGTGGTCGATGACATTCAGTCGATCCCGGACTATGAAAGTCAACGCGATGAATTTCGCCGCCGGGTGATTGCGCTGAAAAAGATTCGCCGTGCCCATTTAGGTCCACGCGTTGCCATCGTATTTGAAAACCGACTTACCATGCTGTTTCAAGTACAAGAAATGTGCCGTATTGAACACATCATCGAACCTCGGTTAATCCAGCAAGAAATTGATGTTTATAATGATTTACTGCCGGAGGGAATGGCGATTGGGGCGACGCTCTTGATTGAACTGGTACAAAGTGATGATATGCCAAAAATCTTAAAAGACTTAAGTGGCCTTGAAGAGACAGTATGGTTGCGATTTGGGGATGTGGCGGTGCATGGAGAAGCGGAGTTGGGCCGTTCTACTGACGAGAAGACCAGTTCAGTACACTATTTGACGTTTCGCTTTACGCCTGAGGCTCGCACCGGGCTCATGGAGGCAGAGCGGGTGGTTCTCAGTACCGAGCATCCTAACTATTCCTATTCTGTCGATCTTCCCCGGGAGACCATCGCCTCCTTGATCACTGATCTGCTGGAAATTTAGCCCAGAAAGGCGCCACTGTTGATGTCACTGAGACCGGTCGAAGAGGTGTTGAGGGAATCGGGCCTTCGCGCCACACCACAACGGTTAGCGGTATATGAGGCGTTGCGGGTGCTGTCGCATCCTGACGCGGAAACCATTTACGGACATGTCCAAAATCACCATGCCAGTTTAAGTCTGGCCACCGTATATCATGTGCTTGACCGCTTTAATGACGCTGGATTAATTGGGATATTGGATGTGAACGGGCGGCGCCACTATGATATTTTGCCCGAGAACCATGATCACCTGTGGTGTCGAGGGTGTGGGGAAATCCGTGATGTCTTGCCGTCTTCGGATGTAGGAATGGCAGCACCGACGGAAGAAGGATGGATTGTTGAGGGAATGGCGCTAGTATGGTTGGGCCTCTGTGCTGACTGTCAGTCGGCGAGGGAATCTCATGATGGACTCTAGCGGGACGGTGGAAGATGATTTGCAAAGGTCCTGCACGCGTTGTGCCCTTGCAAACACACGAACTCAGGTTGTGCTTGGGCGTGGCAACCCTCGAGCACAAGTATTCTTTTTGGGCGAAGCTCCGGGACGGGAAGAGGACATACAGGGGGAGGGGTTTCGCGGGGCCGCTGGCAAGCAATTTGATGCCATCCTAGACTTCATAGGCATATCGCGTGACGACATATGGCTAGCAAACACGGTACGGTGCCGACCCAGCATCGACGGCCGACGGAATCGCCCTCCCGACAAAGAAGAGATACAGGCGTGCTCCCATTGGCTACAGTATGACCTTATTCAGGTGCGACCAACGATTATTGTCACCTTGGGACGGATGGCCTTTGAGGCCGTCAGTGGCCTTCCTTGGACCACCAATCGTCATGGGCAATCGATGGACGTGCCGCAGTGGAATGCGATGCTATACGCGCTCTATCATCCGGCGTATCTTATCTATCGTCGAAACCTGCGCCGAGACTATTACCACGACTTAGTCGCCCTGCGACAGCTATTAACGACCCGCCACATTCCCTTAGCGGACCCTGAGGGTCCCTGGGTTGAAGAACATGACGAGAACTGATAGGGAGATAGGTAGCGATGCAAATAGCTATGACCGATATATTAAGCGCACAAAAGCGACTCGCAGGTCGCGTACTGCGCACACCGCTGGTGGCATCAATACCGCTCAGTGAACGTCTAGGTGCCAATGTATGGCTGAAGCCAGAACACTGGCAATTAACCGGTTCATTTAAAGTGCGGGGCGCATTCAATAAGATGCTGCAACTGACCGAAGAAGAAAAACAGCACGGAGTAATAACTGCGTCCGCTGGCAATCATGGTCAAGCGGTTGCTCTGGTGGCTCAACTGTTAGGAGTGTCGGCACTAGTGGTCGTGCCCAAGACGACACCACAAGCCAAGCTGGACGGAATCGCTCAATATCGTGCGGAGACGTGCCAATACGGCGATAATTATGATGACGCTGAGATTTATGCTATGCAATTAGCTCGGGATAGCGAGAGAGTGTTCATTCATGCCTTCGAAGATACTGCCACAGTAGCCGGACAAGGGACGGTTGGCCTCGAAATGCTACAAGACGCTCCTGACATTGATACGATTCTTGTCCCCGCCGGCGGCGGTGGTTTGATGGTGGGGATCGGCATTGCCGCCAAGACGCTCAACCCAGCGATTAACATCATTGGGGTGCAAAGTGAGGCATCACCCGTATGGTATGCCTCATGGAAAGCTGGGCATGTTGTGGACGTGGAATATCAAGAGACGTGGGCGGAAGGGCTCCTCGGAGAAATTGGGATGGAGAATTTCCGTATCTCTCAATCCTTGATTAAGGAGATCGGCTTGGTGAGTGAGGAGCAAATTCGAGAGGCGATGAGATATGCTCTGAAACACCATCGATTTGTACTCGAAGGTTCGGGGGCAGCAGCCTTGGCCTATGCGCTGTTTGGGGATAGAGCGCCACTTGCGGGAAGAAATGTGGCCATTGTATTGACCGGAGGGAATCTTGACTATTCGAGGCTGAAAGAGTTGGTAGAGTTCTCGTGATGCCCGATTGGTCGGCGCGATCAAAAGACGGCACCTTCCCTGTCTCTCATAGGAGTCTCCTTGGTCGGGTCTTCTTCTCGATTCCAATGATGAATTCCCAATGATGAATCCCCAATGATGAATCCCCAATGATGAATCCCCAATGATGAATCCCCAATGACGAATCCTTACATCACACTGACGGCACGCGACCGATCCCAGATGTTGTCGGTGTGATGGCTATTATCGCGGTGGCGTCATGATAAATGGTATCGGAATGGAAACACGAACGTCGATGAAAAGACAGAATCGTTCGACATAACTAATGAAAAGTATGGACTTGACCCTCCATGGGGAACTAGAATATTGGCGAACAATAGTTCTTTTAATAGAGGTGCTGCGATGAATGACGAAATTTCTCGGAATGCTAAGGATGTTGTGCAAAAGTTGATGGTTGATATTCACATCAACGCCATCACGACGTGGTACGGTCTTTCGGATGTGAACATTGTGTCTACGCTACCGTCTAGTGTACCTGCTGTCACGGTGCATGAACATGTTTTGGACCGAGTATTTCTTACGGACACAGGGATGCTGCTCCATTTGGAGTTTCAGTCCACGGTGGAACTGGATTTGCGCCGATTTTTGACCTATGCGGTAGCACTGGTAAATCAGCATAATCGTGCGGTTCGTACGGTGGTAGTCTATCTGTATCCAGTAAGTCACGTTCCTTCCGAGTTGGACCGAGGTTCCGTGCAATATCAGGTGGATAACGTCATGGTCGCTGACAAGTCAGAATCGACAGTATGGCAACACTTGAGTCAGTTAGCGGCGGACGACTGGACAGATACCGATGTTCTTGACCTGACATTTTTTCCATTTATGGGGGATGTTAAATATCGGGATCAACGAGCTTTAAAGGCTGCCAAGTTGGCCACGGTGTTGCCTAAGAAATTGCAGAGGCGGGTCGGGGCGATGATTTTAGGATTAACCAGTGCGTTTCTTGATGAAGAGGTGCTAAAATCGATCAAAGAGGTGTTGAAAATGTACGATTTGGTACGTGAGCTAGAGGAGGAAGCCATTGAACGGGGATGGAAGATTGGCTTGGAGCGGGGCCGAGCGGAAGGCCGTGAAAAGGGCCGTGAAGAGGGCCGTGAAGAGGGCCGTGAAGAAGGACTTGAAAATGGCCGTCGCGTAGGCACGATCGCATCGTTTCAGGCACTCGTGGTGGGGCGGTTTGATGAAATGCCGGAGGCTATCGTGGCTAAGGTTGCAGAGTGCTCGGAAGAGAAGTTACTGCGCCTAATACCCCGCGTATCATCGGTGCAGACCTTAGACGAGTTGCAGAAGTTATTGGATGACCAATAGCTTTCACTTAATGTCTGATCTCGAACAGGCAACCGTGTGAAATCACAATTGAGGCCATGGGAGACAGATCTCGCCGTCCCCCATGGGCCTTGTTTCAATGCCGGTGGATATACATCGGATGAGAGCCCCGTGGCACGATATTAGCAGAGCGCGGGGAATTTCGAAGGCTCTCGTGCCCAATACGCAGTTGAGGGTATGGTTCGTTGATTGACATAAAGCCATACGGCCTTGCCGACTCGTGTTATTCGGTGCGCATCGGTTTTTCTGCCCACAATATCAGACGACGTTTAACGAAGTGGTCTCCGATGCGAAATTCCACCGGAGCATCTCCGGAGCGAATCATGTGAAGCGCTTTTTGACCATTCTCCGTCTGTGAAGAGACCGGCGAAAGCCATTCTTCAGGGCTCATGAGATCATCGGAGAGATGTATCACAATATTATCCCACCCCAATTGGCGCAAGGCATCATACCACTCATCAATAGATAGGGTGTGGTAGTGGGACGGATCTCGTACGATTTCGAGCTGGTTTAACCAGCCCAGGTTTGCGCTGCTGGATGTCATGTCGGAAATACCGATTCGTCCCCCGGGGCGAAGGACCCGAAGCGACTCCTGAAGAAACTGAGGCACGCTCTGAAAGTGATGAGCAGCCCGACGGCAAGTGACGATATGAAATGTACTATCGGAGAACGGAAGGTGTTCGGCCACTCCTTCGACGGAAGACAATTGCACACCTTGCGTGGTGGCAAAGTCAGTCGCTGCTTTGAGCATGGCCGGCGTCATATCGAGAACGGTCACGTCAAGCGCTTTTTTAGCCAAGGCGATAGCCGTGTGTCCTCCTCCTGTAGCTATGTCCAGAGCGCTTTCTCCTGGTTCAGGATAAAGTCCATCTATGAGAAGGGTCAGGTCGGCTCCGTGAGCATGTCGTGCACTGGTGACATACGCGGCATGGTGGGTCGTAAAAAAGTTTCGTGGATCGTGAGGATTCGTCATGGAATTGCTCCTTTCAATGGGACTGTGGATGCTGTCTCCATCATACATAAACGCAATGTCACAATAGTTGAGCAGGATTTCATCAGTACTTGCAGAATTTCTCCCTATGGAACAGTCGAGCTTTACCATAAAGGATATTGAACTGTTAATTGCCTTGCACCACGAAGGCTCACTGCAAGATGCAGCAAGGCAGTTGGGATGTACGCCTTCGGCGCTATCGCATCGTGTGCACGACGCGGAAACCCGACTAGGAATCGCGTTAGTCGAGCGGCGTGGGCATCTAAGGCTGACGGAACAGGCCCAACAATTGATGCCGCGTGCGGAACATATTCTTAAAGAAGTGGCGCTCTTGCGGCGGGATGTGCAAGCCGATGCCGTGGTTCGTAAGGTGGGGGTGTCGACGCTCGTGCTCCAGGGGGCCATTGAGAGTGCGCTGGCCGATCTGTTTCACCGGGACCATCATTATCGTTATGAAATTCGCACCGGACACTCAGGAGAAATTACAGATTGGGTTGAGCAAGGTCTCATTGATGCGGGGATTGTTCGCTTGGAGAGAATGCGCCCAGGTCTGCAATACGAATTGCTCTCCGATGATCGATTGCTTGCTGTGAGTTCGTCTAGATTTCAATCAGAATCGTACCATAGTCTGGTTGACTGGCCTTGGGTGCTATTTTCTTCGAACATGGGACACGGACAGGCGGTGGCACGCGCCATTGCGGAATCCGGAATGGTCATTCGTTCACGAATCACGGTGGACTCCTTGGCCATGGCCAGTGCACTCATTCACCGTAGCTACGTCTCGGTACTGCCGTGGTCGATGATTCGTCAGCAAATACAACGAGGCGACTTGCAGGAGGTCTCTGTGCCGGAAATTTTGTGGCCCTCCCGTAGGACCGTGGTATTGACCCAAAAAAGTCCTCCCGCCTGGATCTCCACATTAATTCGCTTTTTGCAGAAGACCATTTTGGATGTTAACGAAGTCCCTGACGATCAAGAAAGTCCATGATGGCGTGATTCACGACATCGGCTTCCTCAATGTGGGGCAAATGACCGCACTGGTCGATGACCAAGAGTTCACTGTGCCGAAGATCGCGGTCTAGCGCTTTTCCATAGGCAAGCGGAACAATGTGGTCCTCGCGACCCCAAATGAGGAGGGATGGCATGGTGAGGCGCGCCAGGTCTAATTCGGGATCGGGCTGTATCTGATCACCCTCGAGATACTGGGCAAACGATTTGCGACCGCGATTTAATTCGCGTGCGTCATCCAAGGTCCGATATGGAGTGCGTTCTTTATAGCGGTTCTTGTCAAATACTAACCCTTCGGTATAGTGCGCCGGTGGGATGGTGAGCGGATTGATAATGGGCACATCAGGTAGAGCTTTTCCGACCGAATCTAAGATAATGAGACCGGCAACTCGCTCGGGACTGTGCGATGCCATCGACATGGCTACCCGTCCTCCCATCGAGTTGCCTCCTAATACCAGTCGATCGATGCCCAAATGGTCCAACCAGGGGAATAGGACCGCGCGAATGTCTTGCATTTGCTGAACCGAGGGGAACCAATCAGATTGGCCGAAACCTGGCATGTCAGGAGCCATCACAAAGAGGCCGCGGCTTGAGAGATACTCGAGTTGATGAAGAAACGCGCGCCCCGTCCCTCCGCCGCCGTGCAATAATACGGTCGGTATGGTCTTCGTATCGCCAGCTTGGTACCAATGAAGAGTGTGTTCATCTAAAGTAAGCGTATGATCGGTAATATGCATTCAAGAGTCCCCTTTCGGGGACTATTGTAGCAGAATCTATATCGGGGGCATCCACGACGGATCATCCATCTCGTCCGACAAGAGGAGTTGACGATGGAGAGCTTGAGCACACTCCTGAATTTCTTGGCGCGATGCGATACCTTTTTCCACCAAGATATCGAAGAGCACGGCGAGTGATATGCCGTATCGGTAAAGGGTGCGTTCCAAGTCGCGAAGGTCGGATGAGGGATTTTGGCTTGACATCTGGCATCTCCCTGTTTCATGGTTTATTCAAGTATGCCAATTTTGTAGCAGCATTAAACAGGTGGAGGGTATGTATGGAAGTCAAAGGTCTTGGAGAGCGTGGCATTATTTCGATGATTCACCGGATGCAACCTACGCCACCCTTGGGATTTATGGGTATTGGGGATGATGCCGCCGTTCTCCCCGCAGGCCCTCACGCATGGCTGGTGAGCCAAGACATGTTGGTGGAAGACATACACTTTCGATGGGATTGGTCCACACCGGAGCAATTAGGATATAAGGCGGCACAGGTCAATTTGAGTGACATCGCTGCGATGGGGGGAACTCCGCGGGCGGCGTTGACCAGTTTAGCCGTGCCTGGGCGATTCTCGTCTGAGGGGATTGAATCACTCTATCGGGGGCTTACGCGGGCTTTTGATCCTTATGGGGTGGTGATTGTGGGGGGAGATACCGTGGGATCGGTGGATCGTTTGGTGCTTGACGTGACTATCATCGGGCAACCCGCTGCAGCGGGGCCCATTCGGCGCACGGGTGCGCGCCCGGGGGATCGAATTTTGGTGTCTGGCCGATTGGGACGGAGCTATGCCGGATATATGCTATTAAGTCACGGAGATCATTGGCCCGGAAACGATGTCAATGAGAGGAGCGTACTCACCGCACATCTGGAACCGATGGCGAGAGTGGCCTTGGGAACAGCCGTGGCACCATGGGTGCATGCGCTCACGGATGTGAGTGATGGTCTGCGATCAGAACTGGAGGAATTGACGCGATTTGGATCGATTGGAGCGGAAGTTTGGCTAGACAAGATCCCGGTGGATGCGGCCACCCAGGCCATCGCGGCACGATTTAAGAGCAATTCGCAAGACTTCGCCCTCTTAGGAGGAGAGGATTACGAATTGTTGATGACCGTACCCCCCTCCCATGTAAGCGATGTCATGAATGCCGCCAAAGCGGTCGGGTCCTTGCTAACGGAAATTGGGGTCATCTCCGATCGTACCGGAACGCACTGGATGATGGACGGTGCAGAGGTCGACATCAGCAGAAAGGAGCCCCTGTTTGACCACTTTGCGCACTAAATTGGAGATCCCGTCGCGGGACGCGTTGCTGGGTTTCGCTCGCGCCTCGCGAACGCTAATTGCCGCTGGGGGGATCATACTGTTGAACGGCCCTTTGGGGGCTGGAAAGACCACGTTAGTGCAGGCTTGGGCGCATGAGTTGGGTGTGACGGACGAAGTAACCTCCCCCACGTTCGACCTATTGCACACCTATCAGTCGGGGGATCCTATCATCTATCATGTTGACGGCTATCGCTTAGACACGGCGAAGGACTGGGAGGTATTAGACTTGCCCGACGCTGGGCAAGCACATACGCTCATTATCGTTGAATGGGGACTGGCCATTGCCGCACAACATCCGAATCGGCTGGAGATTGACATTGCCCGCGAGAGTGGTGAGGAGCGGGTGCTCGTGATGGAAGCATTCGGGACCGCATGGCTGCAAAGATTAGAGATTTGGATGAAGGAGCAGGGACGTGGGTTATAAGGTACTGGGATTTGATTCGTCGGGTCCGATGCTGAGCGTGGCGATGATCGAAGATGGAGTGCTTTTAGCACGGCGCGAGCTAAATATTCCGCGATTGGCGGGCACGCATCTGGTGGCTTTTGTTGAGGAACAAGTGGCGCATTGTGGGCGACCTGACGGTATTGCTGTGGGTGTGGGCCCGGGATCGTTTACTGGCGTGCGCATTGCGGTCACGGCGGCCAAAGCCTTCGCTTTGTCTTGGAAGATTCCGGTCAAAGGCGTCTCGTCGTTGGCGGCTTGGGCGAAAGCCGAGGTGCCTGGATCGCGTGTGGTGGTGACCAGCGAGCGCCGGGGGCCGGCATTTTATTTGGGCTATTATTATGTCGGCGACGACAAGGTTGAAGCGATTATTCCTGACATGGCCATTTCCGGGACGTTACCGCCGATTTTTCCGCTCTCGGATGCCATCAAAGTATTAGGCCCGCTTAACCAAAATTTGCACGATTTGGCCCGGATTGGTATGCACTCTCAAAAGAGTGAGGCCGTTCTTTCGGGGCTTTCTATAGCACAATTGGGGTGGTCCGCGTTACAATGGGGTCACACAGATGATCCGGTCACGCTCGCGCCAGCCTATTTGAGGCCGCCCGCGATTAGTGTCCCAAAATGAGGTGAACCATGGCGGTTCTGAATAGCCCGGATGAGTCGGAGGTTGTGGTCAGAGATATGTACCTATCCGACCTAGACGCGGTGATGTTAATTGAAGGGGCGTCGTTTCCGACGCCATGGTCACGGAATGCGTTTCAAACCGAACTGTTGGAGAACAATTTCGCGGCCTACCTGGTGCTGGATTTTCATAGTCGGATTGCGTCGTACGGTGGAATGTGGATTATTCTTGATGAAGCCCATGTGACGAACGTGGCAGTGCATCCTGATTTTCGTGGATGTCATCTGGGCGAGCGCATGATGCTGGGGTTGATTCGCCGCGCGCAGGAATTAGGCGCGAAGCGGATGACGTTAGAAGTGCGGCGCTCCAATCTGGTAGCACAAAATCTCTATCAGAAGCTGGGGTTCATTCAGCTTGGGGTAAGGCGGGGATATTATACCGATCCGCACGAGGACGCCTTCATCATGTGGAAAGACCCACTCTAACTGGCTCGCTCAGGTTGCTTGGACGGAGAATCTTCGGGTTGGCGGTGGGTTGCGTCACGACCGCCCCACCAGGTGGCAATCGCGCCGAACAGGCCAAATAGGATGCTAAAAATACTGGCTGAGAGGATGGCACTGGTTAGGGCGTGCAGGTGGAGCATCGTGATCGCCGCTGCACGCGGGACACCGGGAATCTGGGAAAAAAGCGCGTTTTCGGCCATGGGTAAGTGCCGGAGATATTGGCTAAAAGCGGTGCCGACCATAGCCACGAGTCCGCCCACAATGAGTCCTGGGAAGAAGCGCGGGCGATGGCGCTTTTTTAGGCTGCGGCCCATCAAGACGAACAGGATGACGCTGCAGAGAAATGTGATAAAGCGGGCCGCGGTGGTGAGATTGTAGGTGGTACTCCACAAGGTGAGTACGGTTGGACCGGAGTAAACGATGAAGAGAAACACACTATATAGCCAAGTGATTGCCATGGTCGATCCTCCTTATAGCATTAGGGTGGGTCAAAGGGAGCGGAAGTATGCGGGTTTTGGGAATTGAGTCGTCTTGCGATGATACCGCCTGTGCCATTGTGGTTGACGGGGCGCATCTGATCGCGTCTCAGCGGCTTTCGTCTGATCTGGTCCAACGTCGATACGGAGGGGTCGTACCGGAGGTGGCAGCCCGGGAGCATACCATGGCGATGGTGCCGGTGGTCGAGGCGACACTGGAGGCGTCCGGGATCACTTTGGCCGATATTGAAGCCATCGCAGTGACGCGGGGGCCAGGTCTCTTAGGGGCGTTATTGGTCGGAGTCACCTTTGCGAAGGCCCTAGGGGTGACGCTGCAGGTCCCGGTGGTGGGGGTGCACCATCTCGAGGCGCATCTATACGCCAATGCCTTGATTGAGCCATTGCATTTTCCTTCCCTTGCTTTGATTGTGTCCGGGGGGCATACCAGTTTGTGCTATTGGCGTGGTCATGGCGAGCTCGAGGTGCTGGGAGCGACCCGCGATGATGCTGCTGGAGAGGCGCTTGACAAGGGAGCGCGCCTTCTGGGGTTGCCCTATCCGGGAGGGCCCGAAATAGAGCAGTTGGCAGATAGCGTAAAGGATAGCGGGGGATTGCGTTTGCCAGTGGCTCGGGTGGACGATGCCCCGTTGGATTTTAGCTTTAGCGGTGTGAAAACCGCCACCGACGACTTGGTCAGACGTTTTCCGGACAAGCGAGCAGAAATTGCGCGTGCCCTGCAGGACGCAGTGGTGGAGGCATTAGTGAAACGGTTGCAGCTGGCCTATGACCTCTATCCGGTCAACGATATCTATCTTGCGGGAGGCGTGTCCGCCAATGGGGCTCTATCTATGGCACTGCACGATTTTGCCCGACAACGGCGCATCGCAATGCACGTCCCTCCACGAGAACTGTGCACCGATAATGCCGCCATGGTGGCGGCGCTGGGATACTATCGGCTAGCCGAAGGACAGCGTCTGGAGGCATTTGATGGGCCTAAAACACCATGGCCGCTCAGCAGTTTAGCTAAGGGGGGATTGCCTTGTTAATGGATTTTGGCGCGTTTTCACCACAGGTGAACTCTCCTGTGTTTGTCGCCCCAGGGAGCTACGTCATTGGTCAGGCAGAATTGGGCCACCAAGCATCAGTGTGGTTTAATGCGGTGATTCGTGCCGATAGCGAGAAGATTTGTCTCGGAGCCAGGAGTAATCTTCAGGATACCGGAGTGCTTCATGCCGACTTGGGATTTCCGTGCCTGGTGGGCGACGATGTGACGATTGGGCACGGCACTATTATTCACGGTGCTACTATCGATGATCGGGTACTGGTCGGTATGGGAAGCCTCATCATGAATGGCGCTCATGTCGCCTCAAACGTCATCATTGGCGCGGGCACGCTCATTACTGAAGGCATGGAGATCCCTCCTGGGTCCTTGGTGCACGGACGTCCAGGTAAGGTGATAAGGACCTTACGGGCTGATGAAATAGAGAAGATCCTGTGGTCCTCCCACTATTACGTTGATCTGTGGTTAAAGCAAGGGTGGCACTTTCAATAAGGTGGATGAAAGCCAGTGGGGAAGCGTAGTCTACATATAAAGAGGCAGTGACAAAGGTGGTCGTCTGAGGTGACAAGGATCCATTTTATTGGAATTGGCGGATATAGTATGAGTGGCTTGGCGTTGTGGATGCATCATCAGGGATTTGAGGTTACGGGCTCGGATATGAATCCTTCCAGTCGTACGGAGCGACTGATACAAGCAGGCATTCCGGTGACATTTGGCCATCAGGCGAGTAATCTTGGCCAGGCGCAAGAAGTGGTCTATAACACCGATGTACAACCCGATAACGTGGAACGGCAGGCAGCCGAGGCGCGGGGACTGATGGTGAAACATCGCTCAGAGCTTTTAGCGGAAGTGATTAATCGAAAGCAAGCCATTACCGTCAGTGGCACACATGGAAAAACCACCACGACCAGCATGATTGGCACGCTACTTGCCCGTACCGGATGGGATCCGACCGTACTGGTGGGCGGAGAAGTGGAAGACTTTGGGGGTAATGTCCGGCTGGGTGCATCGGATTGGGCGGTCGCCGAAGCGGACGAAAGTGACGGAACTTTTTTGCGGTATTCTTGTCAGGTGGCGGTGGCCACCAACGTGGAACCTGAACATCTGGAGCACTATCAGCAGAACTTTTCTATGCTAAAGCAGGCGTTTACCGACTACCTATCCCAGGTGCCGGGAAATGGCTGTGCCATTTTGGGCGTCGATAACCCGGTGCTCAACGAAATTCAGAAGGTCCTTCAGGTTCCCCATATCACCTATGGATTTTCCTCCGATGCGATGCTGCGCGGAGAAATTTTGTCCCAAACGAAGACGGGCACCCATTGTCAAGTTTGGTATGACGGCCAGCCTTTTGGCAAGCTTAAGCTGCGCGTTCCGGGGCAGCACAATGTACAAAATGCGCTGGCGGCACTGGCTGTGGCGATTCATCTGAAGATCGACAAAACGCAGGCGCTGGATGCTCTCGCTCACTTTCGCAATGCCCAACGCCGTTTTCAGGTGCTGTTGGACGCGCCGGTTATGGTGGTGGATGATTACGCGCATCACCCCACAGAAATTCGCGCCACGCTGGAGGCCGCGCGCCAAGTGACAGCGGGACGCGTGATCGTGTTATTTCAGCCGCAGCGTTACGTTCGTACCCATAACCTATGGGATGAATTTGTACGCGCCTTTGACGGCACCGACACGCTCATTCTGACGGAAATTTATTCGCCGCCCGGGGAGGACCCAATCGCTGGAGTCACGGGCAAAGCGTTGGCCGACGCGATTCAGCAGCATCAAAACCAGGAGGTCTATTTTGTGTCGGACATGTTTGATGCGGTGGAGATCATTCGGAACGTCGTTCAACCGGGAGATACCATACTGACCATGGGAGCGGGCCCGGTATATAAGGTAGGACAGGATCTTGCGCAGCAACTTTGTTGATGGAGGAAAATGATTGTCGGAGGTTCGCGGTCTGTGGTAGACTTGTTCAAACTTTGAAGCCTGATGGTGGCTCGCATTGTGTATATAGACAGAAAAGGAGGATTTAGTTGTGAATACTGCCGAAAAGTTTGGACCTGAGGCGCTCACCTTCGACGACGTCTTGCTGGTACCGGGATATTCGACCGTTTTGCCTCGGGACGTGGATGTGAAAACCAGGCTAACGAGAAATATCCAGCTCAATGTCCCGCTCTTATCGTCGGGCATGGACACCGTCACTGAGGCCCGAATGGCCATTGCTATGGCTAGAGAAGGTGGAATTGGGGTTATACATAAGAATATGTCTGCAGAACGGCAAGCGAGTGAGGTTGATAAGGTCAAACGCAGTGAACACGGCGTTATTATCGACCCCATTTTTTTATCCCCCGATCATTTTGTGAAAGACGCTTTGGAGATGATGAGTCGGTATCGCATATCTGGTGTTCCGATTGTGCGTGATGGCGGTTATTTGGTGGGAATTTTAACCAATCGTGACCTGCGGTTTGAAGAACACTTCGATCGTCCAATTAAAGATGTGATGACCCGTGAAAATCTGGTGACGGCGCCCGAAGGAACCACGCTGGATCAGGCCAAAGAGATTTTGGCGCATCATCGCATTGAGAAACTGCCTTTGGTGGACGAGCATGGCCGGTTGCGCGGACTCATTACCATCAAAGATATTGAGAAGGCCCGTAAGTTTCCCATTGCCGCCAAGGATAGCAATGGCCGCCTGTTGGTCGCAGCGGCTGTGTCTGTCGGAGATGGCACCATGGAAAGGGTAGAAGCATTGGTCCAGTCGCGGGTCGATGTAGTGGTTGTCGATACCGCGCACGGACACTCTGAAGGGGTGCTGTCGACGATTCGCCGCATTCACCAGGCATTTCCTCACATTGAAATCATCGGCGGTAATGTCGCCACACGCGAAGGAGCCGAAGCGCTGATTGAAGCTGGCGTTGATGCCGTCAAGGTCGGCGTAGGGCCGGGATCGATTTGCACCACCCGTATTGTGGCCGGCATCGGCGTTCCGCAAATCAGTGCCGTATGGGCGGCGTTTCAGGTCGGGCGTGACCGTGATGTGCCGATTATCGCCGATGGTGGCGTTCGCTGGTCAGGTGATATTGTCAAAGCCTTGGCAGCGGGCGCCTCATCCGTGATGCTAGGTTCGCTGTTCGCGGGGACAGAAGAGAGTCCGGGTGAAATGGAAATCTTTAAAGGCCGATCATTTAAGGTATACCGCGGCATGGGATCGTTGGCGGCGATGAAGCAGGGATCTAGCGATCGATACTTTCAAGATGATTTGGATGTCGAGAAGCTGGTGCCTGAAGGCATCGAAGGACGGGTTCCTTACCGAGGGTCGGTGGCGGACACGGTGTATCAACTGATTGGCGGCATTCGATCAGGCATGGGTTACTGTGGCGCGGCCAATCTTTCGGCCCTGCGGTCTGAGGCGCGATTCGTTCGTATTACGGGAGCGGGACTCACTGAAAGCCATCCCCACGATGTACAAATAACCAAGGAAGCGCCAAACTATAGTTTATAAAGACGGAAAGGACGAGATTTGTGGCGCATTTGGTGATTGAAGGCGGGCACCCGTTAGCGGGTGAGGTAGAAGTTGCAGGAGCCAAAAACAGCGCCCTGCCCATTATTGCGGCGGCCGCCCTGGCATCGGATGGCGTTACCATTCTCGAAAATGTGCCGCGCTATACCGATATTCTGGACCTCTGCGAGATTCTACGAGAACTGGGCACCTCGGTGGAATGGATTAGTGAATCCAAAGTGGCGATTGACTCAAGCGGATTAAACGCCTATCATGCACGCTATGATCTCGCGAAGAAACTCCGAGGCTCCACCTATTTGGTGGGCCTTCTTCTGGCGCGGTTAGGAAAGGCTGATGTCGCGTTTCCAGGCGGCTGTCAAATTGGGTCAAGGCCGGTGAACTTTCACATTCAGGGGTTTCAAGCCTTGGGAGCTACGATGTGGCTTGAGCACGGATCGATTCAAGGTACGGTAGACGGGCGATTGCGAGGAGCGCGGGTCTATATTGAACGGGCCTCGTTTGGCACCACTGTGAATCTCATGATTGCGGGGAGTTTAGCGCAAGGCACGACCATTCTTGAAAATGCGGCCATGGAACCGGAAATTGTGGACGTGGCAAATTTTTTGAATGGCATGGGAGCGCGGGTCCGTGGGGCCGGCACCAACCTCATTCGCATTGAAGGCGTCAAGGCGCTTACCGGGACACGCCATGAAATTATCCCTGACCGATTGGAAGCGGGAACCTATCTCATTGCGGGGGCCATCACCGGAGGGGTGGTGACCGTGGCCAACGTGATTCCTGAGCATCTGCGTACCGTCCTTTTGAAATTGAATCAGGCGGGCGCGCAAATCGAAGAAGACATGGATTGGATTCGGCTGATTAGTCCAAAACGGCTTACCGCAGTGGATATTGAGACGCTTCCTCATCCAGGATTTCCCACCGACCTTCATCCTCAAATGGTGGCCCTATTATCTTTGGCTGAAGGGGTAGCGGTGGTGCAAGAGACCGTTTTTGAAAATCGGTTTGGTTATGCCCACGACTTAGTGCGGCTGGGAGCTGACATTAAGGTGGATCGTGAGACCGCCATCATCCGCGGAGTGGATCGGTTGACGGGAGCCCCAGTGGAAGCGCAGGATATTCGAGGAGGCGCGGCTTTGGTGTTGGCGGCGCTGAAGGCAGAAGGGATTACCCGGGTGGATGGCTTACGATACATTGATCGCGGGTACCATGCCATCGAAGAAAAACTGGCGTCACTTGGTGCCTCAATTGAGCGACGCACGGAGCCAATGGGAGGTTAAAGACATGTCCGAAACGGTTATCATCGCGTTTGCCCGAACTCCGTTTGCGACATTTGGTGGCGTCTTGAAAGATGTTCCCGCAACAGAATTGGGGGCAATCGCCATCCAGGGCGCAATGGAGCGGAGTGGGATTTCGGGTGAGGAAATCGATTACGTGTATATGGGCCAGGTGGTGCAGGCAGGAGCGGGCCAAATTCCCTCTCGGCAAGCGACCATGAAGGCGGGGCTGCCAGAGACGGTGCCATCCGATACCATCAATAAAGTGTGTGCATCCAGCCTAAGGGCCGTCAATCTGGCCGACATGGCCATTCGTTTAGGTGAAATGCAAATTGGCGTGGCGGGCGGCATGGAGTCGATGAGTCAGGCCCCATATTTGGTTCAAGGGGCGCGCTATGGATTGAGGATGGGCGATGTACCCTTGGTGGACTCGGTGGTGCATGATGGACTCTGGTGTAGTTTTGGCCAGTGTCACATGGGGGTGTACGGCAGTGAAGTCGCCAAAGAGTATCAGATTTCTCGCGAGGCGCAAGACGAGTGGGCCTTGCGCAGTCATGAGTATGCCCTACGGGCGATGCAAGACGGCATTTTTGCAGAAGAAATCGTCCCGGTCAACATCACTGGGCGAAAGGGCGAAGTGACCGTAGTGGGCGAAGATGTCGGACCTCGAAAAGACACATCGCGCGAGAAACTAGCCAAGTTGCGTCCCGTATTTCAGAGCGATGGGACAGTGACCGCAGGAAATGCCCCCGGTCTCACCGATGGCGGAACGGCCCTAGTGGTGATGGAAAAGGCCGAGGCATTGCGTCGCGGGTTCACGCCTTGGGCAACCATTGTCAGTTCCGGATCGGCATCGAGAGAACCCCGCTATTTACATACGGTGCCGGCCTACGCTGCGGAAGTGGCTTTGCATAAGGCGGGTCTCACCGCAGCAGATCTGGCTTTAGCCGAAATCAATGAAGCGTTTGCTGCCGTCACCTTAACATCGATGCAGCTATTAGGTCTTCCGGCTGAGAAGGTCAATGTCAATGGCGGAGCGGTGGCTCTGGGTCATCCGATTGGAGCGTCAGGTGCGCGTATCCTGATGACCCTAGTCCGGGAATTGCGTCGCCGGGGAGGCGGATACGGATTAGCCACCATTTGTAGTGGCGGAGGTCAGGGTGAAGCGACAATCGTGCGGGTGGATTAATACGATGGAGGATGATGATGCCAATACTCTTAGTGGTGGGAGCCGGACAAATGGGATCGGGGATCGCCGAAACCGCCGCTCGCTCGGGATTTGACGTGTATTTGACAGATGCTCTGGCTGACGGGCTCGAGCAGGGCATGGCAGGAATCGCGAGTCGCCTGCAGCGAGCGGTGGACAAGCAAAAGTTAACGGCGGATGAGATGCAAGACACGTTGGCCCGATTACATACCGTGGCGAGTGCCACGGAACTGGAACAGGCAGACTTAGTGGTGGAAGCGATTAGTGAAGATGAAGCGCCGAAGCGCCTGTTGTTTCAAGAATTGGATCGGCATTTTGGCAGAGAGACCATTTTTGCGAGCAATACCTCGTCTATCAGTATTACGCGGCTGGCACGGGTGACCTCGCGGCCCGAGCAATTTATTGGCATGCACTTTATGAATCCGGTGCCGGTCATGACGCTGGTTGAAGTGATTCGTGGAGCCTTAACCAGCCAAGAAACCGTCGACCAGGTGATGGCGTGGGCGCACCTGATGGGCAAGACGCCGGTGGAGGCCCGCGACTTTCCGGGATTCGTGGCTAATCGGATTTTGATGCCGATGATTAACGAGGCCATTTTTGCATATGGAGAAGGAGTCGCAGAAAAAGAGGCCATCGATACGGTGATGAAGTTGGGCATGAATCATCCGATGGGGCCCCTTACCTTGGCCGATTTTATTGGACTGGACACCTGTCTCGCGATTTTGGAGGTGCTCTACGAAGGGTTTGGAGATCCCAAATATCGTCCAGCCCCGCTGTTACGGCAAATGGTGGATGCCGGACTCTACGGCCGAAAGAGCGGGCGCGGCTTTTATCAATATCGTTAATAGTGAAACCAACAGCAGTGGGCTCATAGCCAAGGGCCCGCTGCTGTTGTTGATTTTTCAGAGTCTTTGGGAGTAGTCGTGGGAAGCGGCAATTGGGCGGGATGTTGCAGATGAAAATCTTCGACATATTGTGGAAGCGTGACAAAGCGATACCCTTCAGATTCCAGAAACGGTAAAATGGCAGCCAGTGCTTGCACCGTTTCTTGACGGCGGCCACCGCTGTCATGCATAAGTACAATCGCCCCAGGTTCGGCATCGGTGAGAATCTTTTGGGTGATGTGCGAGGTGCCGGGTTCTGACCAATCGCGCGTATCAATGTTCCAGAGTGTCACGGTATATCCTTTCGCGGAGAGAAACTTCACCAAACGGGCGTTAGAATTGCCATAAGGCGGGCGATAGAAAGGGACCATGGGAATGTGCTCCTTTTTTAGTAATGCCGCACTGCGCTGGGCGTCTTGATACACCCCGTCTGTGCCAACGCGAAAGTAATTGACATGCCTATAGCCATGATTCGCAATGACCGATCCTTGTTTAATGATGTCTCGGGCAATATTTGGCCACTGGGCCACTTCACTGCCTAAGACAAAAAAAGTGGCGTGCGCTTGATAGCGGGTCAAGAGGGCTAAGATTTCCGGGGTGTAGACCGGAGACGGCCCATCATCAAAGGTGAGGGCTATCACCCGCGGGGTATTCATGGACGCCGCGGGTGTCAGAGAATTAGCGTGTAGCGGGGAATCAAGCCTCACGAGGAAGAATCCTACCATAAGGACCACCACTATCACTTCCCACCATCGATGCGTTGTCATCATATCCCACCTTTGGACAAGAGCTATGACTAATGAGTATGTCCATTGGTTACACGATATGAGAGGATATTGGTAAGCGAGATACTGCGATGGTAGCCTGATTCGGCACGCGATAGCGCTATTAGCAGGGCATACGTTGGTTGTTGATTTTGGGCGTGCCGTGCATGAATATGAGGTCGCGGTAGTGACCAAAGGTCAAAAGTAAAATCTAGGGAAAGAGGGATCTTAGGGTGAGTGCCGATCAAAAGTTTCCTCACTTAAATGTGCGTGGCGAAGTCCATATGGTGTCAGTCGGAGGGAAAGATGAGAGCGATCGGCGAGCGCGCGCGATGGGACGACTCGAGACCACTCCTGAGGTGGTGGAGAGCATCCGGGCAGGAACTACCGCCAAAGGAGATGTGCTGGCGGTGGCCCGGGTCGCGGCCATCTTAGGGGTTAAACGGACCAGTGAATGGATTCCACTCGCCCATCCGATTCCGGTGACGGGGGTGTCCGTCGACATTGTCATCGAAGAGAAAGCACTAGTCGTGTCAGTCGAGGTCAGTACCGTGGGCAGGACGGGGGTAGAAATGGAGGCCCTAACGGGCGTCAGTGCGGCACTTCTGACCCTATATGACATGCTCAAGGCACAAGATCGAGCGATGGTCATGACCGAGGTAAAACTAATGGCGAAGTCTGGCGGGCGCTCAGGCGTGTTCCAAAGGGAGGATGACGTGCATGGATGAGGACATACGAGCAGCGGTATTAACCAGTAGTGATGGGGCGTATCATGGCGAGCGGGAAGATGTGTCGGGTGAGAAACTGAAAACCCTTTTAGGGTCTCTTGGAGTCATCGACGATTATCGAATTCTTCCAGATGACGCGGTTGCTTTAGAAAAGCAATTGTGGGTTTGGGTGCGTCAAGGGATTCACGTTATTGCCAGTACTGGTGGTACAGGACTGGGCCCACGGGATGTGATGCCGGAAGTCACCGGACGGATAATCACCCGCGACATTCCGGGGATGGCGGAAGCGATGCGGGCAGAGTCTCTTCGCTATACGCCATTTGGCATGATTTCACGAGGACGCGTCGGGGTGGCAGAACATACCCTAATCATCAACTTTCCTGGCTCCCCCCAAGCGATAGAGCAAATTTGGCCCGTAGTGGCACCGGTTATTCCACACTTAGTGAGGCTGATTCACGGTGACACCCAGCACTCAAGTGGAGATTCGCAACAACATTAAAACAATTATGGAGATCGCCTCCTTTTACGGAAAGTATTTGACGTATGCCCAGAGATTCGCTATTATCGCTTATGGAATCTGTTGGCACTCGACACGATTGAGTGCTAACAACGAACAATGAGGGAGGGATACCCGTGGAAATTCGTCCGTTAAGCGACCATATCGTGGTGAAAGTCATCGCTGAAGAAAAAACCGTGGCTGGAATTGTCCTGCCTGACACGGCTCATGACAAGTGGCAGCGCGCCGAGGTCGTAGCCGTCGGCAGTGGCCGACTGTTAGAGAACGGTGCACGTGCCGCCATGGAAGTGGCGGTCGGTGATGCCGTCTTGTATTCCGCAGATGCCGGTCTTAAGGTGCGGATTGATGATGCGGATTACCTGTTGTTGCGTGAAGCTGACGTCTTAGCGGTTTTTGCCACTGCCTCAGTGGTGCACTAACATAGCGCTTAAGAGAAACGAAGATGCTCAAGAGGAGGAACAAATTCGATGGCCAAGCAGATTATTTATGACGAAGAAGCCCGTCGCGCCCTAGAGCGTGGAGTGGACAAATTAGCCAATGCAGTCAAGGTGACCTTGGGACCGAAGGGTCGCAATGTGGTTCTTGAAAAGAAGTTTGGCGCGCCGTTAATTACCAATGACGGTGTCACGATTGCCCGCGAAATTGAGCTTGAAGATCCATTCGAGTCGATGGGTGCCCAGCTGGTGAAGGAAGTAGCCACGAAGACTCAGGATGTGGCCGGAGACGGAACAACCACCGCCACAGTACTCGCGCAGGCCATGATTCATGAAGGATTGAAGAATGTCACAGCCGGTGCGAATCCGATGGGGATTCGGCGCGGGATTGAAATTGCGGTCAACACTGCCGTTGAAGAAGTACGCAAGATTGCTAAACCCATCGAGGGCAAAGAAGCCATTACGCAAGTGGCGTCGATTTCCGCCAACGACGGTGAAATTGGCCGATTGATTGCGGAGGCCATGGAGAAGGTTGGCGCTGATGGCGTCATCACGGTGGAAGAGTCCAAAACCACTGGTACCACATTAGAAACAGTGGAAGGTATGCTGTTTGACCGTGGTTACATTTCGCCATACATGGTGACCGACACCGAAAAGATGGAAGCGGTGTTGAGTGACCCCTATATCCTCATTACGGACCGTAAAATCTCGGCCATTCAGGACCTGTTGCCAGTACTAGAGAAGATCGTACAGCGCGGGAAACCCTTAGTCATCATTGCCGAAGATGTCGACGGAGAAGCCTTGGCGACGTTGGTCGTGAACAAGCTGCGTGGCACCTTGACCGCGGTAGCGGTAAAAGCTCCGGGATTTGGTGACCGACGCAAGGCCATGCTTGAAGACATTGCCATTTTGACCGGCGGACAGGTGATCTCTGAGGACCTCGGCTTGAAGCTTGAAAACGTGACCCCGGATATGCTTGGGCAAGCACGTCAAGTGAAGATTGCTAAAGAGGAAACCACCATTGTCGATGGCCATGGTGCGGACGACGACATCAAAAAGCGCATTCAGGTCATTAAGAAGCAAATTGAGGACACCACCTCAGATTATGACAAAGAGAAGCTGCAAGAGCGGCTCGCGAAACTCTCCGGTGGTGTGGCTGTCATCCAAGTGGGTGCAGCGACCGAAGTGGAACTGAAAGAGAAGAAGCTGCGCATCGAAGACGCACTCTCCGCAACCCGCGCAGCGGTCGAAGAGGGCATTGTTCCTGGCGGTGGAACTGCGCTATTGCGCGCTATTCCCACTCTCGCTGAACTCAAACTTGAGGGCGACGAGAAAATCGGTGCGGCGATTGTGCGACGGGCTCTGGAAGAGCCAGTGCGTCAAATTGCCCACAATGCCGGTCTTGAAGGTTCAGTCATCGTAGAGATGATTAAGAAAGAGAAAGCAGCGCACGGTTACGACGCGGCCAACAACAAAGTGGTCGACATGGTGCAAAGCGGTATTGTGGATCCTGCCAAGGTTACGCGTTCGACCTTGCAAAATGCAGCCTCGATTGCGGCGATGTTGCTGACCACGGAAGCATTGGTGGCCGACAAGCCCGAGAAGAAGGACCCGATGCCGGCTGGTGCTGGTGGCATGGGTGGAATGGGCGGCATGGGCGACATGATGATGTAGTGGTCTTGCCGACCAAGAGAGGAGCTTTCGGGCTCCTCTTTTTTTATGGATTTCGTTGTTTCTAATAGACTGAATGGAATTGTCAAATGATGGGGATAATGGATGAGGAACGATGATTGTCTGATAGGAGGAACGGTAGATGGAAGTGATGTTAGCTCAATTAATACAATTAGCTCCTGAATTGGCAACCACCATGCGAGAGGACGTGCGATCGGGACGGCTCGCGGCAGCGCGCAAAAGGGGCGTGGCGGGTCGTCCATATGTCATTCGAACAGAGGATTTGGAATCGTGTGGGCGCCCGGAGTACCGGGAATTGGCCGACTTGGCATCACGCACTCCCATGAGTGTCCCTCATCGTCAGAAACGGCTGATGGAATCTCCTGGCATGCTTCCGGTGCGGAATGCGGGGACAGAAATTTTTGACATTATGGAGTCACAACACGTGATGTTAAAAGATCTCGTCCAAGTGTTGACTCAAGAAATGCGCGGACGCTATGAACGGATGGATCGGCAGCAATTGCAAATGCAAGAATTGTCCTATAAGCTTGGCCAAGCGCATCAAGAGATTGCCCGCTTAGAACGCATGGTGGCTGAACGTGCGTTTGGAAGGGTTGATGAGGCGAAATAGGGGGGCGTTTGTGGCACGGACAAAGCCCAGCCTACGCCCGTGTGGAAGGTAGAGGAGAAGTCGGAGGAGCCTTTTGGGGGCTTCTTCTCTATTTTGCGAGAAGAGTTGTGGCGGGTAATCAAAATCCGGTAATATGAGAGAACAAGAAGACGCATAAGGGAGCCGTCGAGAATGCGAGAGGGCGATGTTGGATTATATCCTATTGGCGATGTTAAGAGTCGTACCGGACTCACCGAACGTCGCATTCGCTACTATGAGAGTCTGCAATTTATCTCTCCACGCCGCAGCGAAGGGAATCAGCGGTTATATTCATTGCGAGATATTGAGCGGTTGATTGAAATTAAGCGCTTATTAGAATCGGGACTCTCATTGAAGGCAGTGCGAACTCGACTATCTGAGCCAATAGAAGATGTGGAACGCGATGCTGATAGTTATTTTGAAGGGAAACGCATTGCCTATGGGGAGCGTCCGCGGCACGGCTCCTTGTATCCATTGAAGGATCGTGCGGCGATTATGCGGCGGCTGACCCGCGATGACGATGGAGAGGAGAATGAATGAGTGCAGAGTGCACCCGGTGAACGCCTAGAAGTCCTGATTTCGGCAAACGATATTCAATCCCGAGTCGAGATGATCGGAAAGCGGATTACGCAAGATTACGTAAATAAAGAGGTCGTTCTCGTTGGGATCTTAAAAGGGTCCTTTGTTTTTGTGGCCGATCTTGCACGACATATTGATTTACCTGTGGCGGTGGACTTTATGGCGGTCTCGTCCTACGGCATGTCCACCAAGTCGTCAGGAGTGGTCCGCATCGTGAAGGATTTGGACTACAGCTTAGATGGGAAACATGTCATTGTGGTGGAAGATATCGTGGATACTGGGCTGACCCTCAACTATATCTATGGCCATGTGAAGTCGCGAGGAGCGATGTCGGTGAAGATTTGTTCATTATTGGACAAGGTGGGTCGGCGCCAAGTAGCGGTACCGGTCCACTATAAAGGGTTTGAGATCCCCGATGAATTTGTGGTGGGATACGGACTGGACGTCGAAGAGCGGTACCGCAATCTTCCGGACGTGTGTCGGGTGATACGAAGCTAATGGCGAATACTGTCATCGTGCTGGACTTCGGAGCACAATATAACCAATTGATTGCCCGCCGGGTCCGCGAAGCTGAAGTCTTCTGCGAAGTATTGCCGGGGGACACGCCGTGTAGTCGGATTATGGAGAGACATCCTCAAGCGATTATTCTTTCGGGCGGACCGGCGAGTGTGTTTTCCTCCGACGCACCGTCAATGGATCCCGAGGTTTTTCACTTAAATATCCCGATTTTAGGAATTTGTTATGGGATGCAGTTGATGACCCGCCTCTTAGGAGGGGACGTGGTTCCGGCTGAGGGCCGCGAATATGGCCGGACCACTATGCAACAACGTCAATCCTCGTTGCTCTTGGCAGATGTGCCCGAATCCTCGACGGTGTGGATGAGCCATGGCGACTTAGTGATGGCGCCTCCAGCAGGATTTGAGGTGCTGGCGGGGACCTCAAAGACGCCAATTGCCGCTATGGGTGATGCCAAGCGAAATTTGTGGGCGGTGCAGTATCATCCCGAAGTGAATCATACCGAAGAGGGATTTCGTGTGCTGACCAACTTCCTTTATCGCATTGCCGGCATCACTCCGGACTGGAAGCCGGATAACTTCGTGCACACTGCGGTAGCGGACATAGAGCGCCAGGTCGGGGAAGGGAAGGCGTTGGTGGCTCTCTCGGGCGGGGTGGATTCAGCGGTGGCCGGGGCTCTTGCTAAAGAGGCTATTGGGGATCGCCTCACGGCCATTCTGATCGATCACGGACTGATGCGCGAAGGAGAGGTCGATGAGGTTAAGGCAGCCTTTTCTGACATCGATCTGCGGGTCATTGATGCGAGCGACACCTTTTTCCTAGCACTTGAAGGCATTACCGATCCGGAGCAGAAGCGCAAGATTATTGGCCGCGAGTTCATTCGCGCCTTTGAGCGCGCGCAAGAGATTATTGGACAACGTGAGGTATTAATTCAGGGCACAGTCTATCCCGACGTGATTGAGTCGGGGGGGAAAGGCGCGGCGACCATTAAATCGCATCATAATGTGGGCGGGTTGCCCGACGAGGTGAACTTTCGGGTCGTTGAACCTTTGCGATGGCTATTCAAAGATGAGGTGCGACGCGTTGGTGCGGCACTGGGATTGCCCGACGCCTTGGTGTGGCGCCAACCATTTCCGGGTCCTGGGCTGGCGGTGCGCATTGTCGGCGCGGTTACTCGAGATAAGGCCGCCATTGTGCGCAAGGCGGATGCCATCGTGCGTGCCGAGATTCGTGAGGCAGGCCTCGAACGGAGTATCTGGCAGGCCTTTGCGGTACTATTGGATATTCGCTCGGTCGGGGTGATGGGAGATGGACGGACCTATGGCTATCCCATTGTGATTCGTGCGGTAGAGAGCCAAGACGGGATGACGGCCGATTGGGTGCGTCTTCCCGATGACTTGCTGGACCGCATGGCGAATCGCATTGTCGGCGAAGTGGCTGGCGTCAACCGGGTGGTCTACGACATCACCTCGAAGCCTCCGGGCACTATTGAATGGGAATGAGGGGATGACCGACGCCCCTTAGGTTTGGTGGCGTGGGTGGACATCGTCTGAGTGCAGTCCTTTTGGGGTGGGCGGTGTTTCACCCCGAAAGGACTTTCTGATCGGTGTTCTTTGGGAGACTCTCACAAGTTTTGGTGAAATAGACGGAGAATTGGGACGCCCGCCATACAGATGGCGCGTTGGGTGCTAAAGGAAGAAAGGCACAATGCCCGGTGTGAGGTCCAGTGCGCGGTGACCATGGCGCTAGGGATCCCGTCGGGGCCCATGAGGAGGCCGTAGTTTACTATCGTGATGGAGACTTCCGTCCGACACGGAGCCGATGGACGTGACCTTTTGTCCATGTGAGAATCGCGATGGCGCACCAAGCGGCGGTGGCTGTACCCAGTGATACACCAATGGTGAGGCGGTATGTCCCACCGGCAAACACCAAGCCGTGGTGATTCCCGATGGCGTAATTAAACAACGATGTTCCGTAAGAAAACGTGAGAAGAAAAAGCTTTTCGAGTGGTGCAAGGCATGCGCCCAGGACCATGATGGCGAAAAGATAGAGCCCGCCGACCGCGAGTAATCGGACCGCCAGTGCACGGCCGTGCGTGAGGTATCGCGTCAACGACGCGACGGAAACCCAGGCCAGCAAGAGTGACAAGAGTTCGAAGACAGCGAGCCAGCGATAGTGATTGCTCCTGCTCAATGCGAGGCCAGGAGACAGGCCCCCATGGAATGCGGCAGCGAGTCCCAGAGAGACTATCAAGACCACCAGGGATGCTGCAAATACGTAGACTGCCCGGCCATGTGGGAACACCACGCTGCCAATGGGAATGACCACCAGCAATACTAGCAAACTCGCCCAAACCATCCGCTGGGGCAGGGACACCAATAAGCTGTGCGTGCCATGCGGCCATAGCGCCGCAATCAGGATCATCGCAATCGCGGCGACGGGGGACAGTAACCATAGATGCGGGCGACTTTGCATGGCACTCAACCTCCTCAGAAAACCATACAGGATTGCATTTTAATAGTCACTTTATTACAGTGGCTGTAAGGATATCAATTGTTGCGTCACGATCCATACATTCGGGGATAAGTCATTCGCTTTGGAAGACGTCTGACCGTATTTCTTTACGGGCCTAGCTATCGTAGAAGGGGTGGGGTGTGATGCGTGGTCTGTGGTATCTGCGCTTCTTTTGGCCAGCCCTATTGTGGGGATGCGTGGTGTTAGCTGCATATTGGCCTCGCATTGGAACTGGCATCGCGGCGCCGGCAAGTCTTCCTCAGCGTATGGTTTGGGTTAGCTTCTTCGTGGTACTGGCGGCGATCCCAGTTCTCAGTGTGGTGTTTTCCCTCGGTACGCCCGGCTATGTGTTCTTGGTGTCGATGGTGGTGTTAGCGCTTTCTCTGGGACTGGCGGTGCGATTAAATGGGGGACTGCCTCACCTTCCTTGGGACAGTGTTCACTATCGGTGGATGGGGGTGTGGGCTCTGATGGCGCCCACGCTGGCATGGGTATCGATCGCCGCTGTCGGTCGCTCTCTCACCCGAAAACGGCCGCTGGCTACCCGATTACTCGCGGTCGGCGCGCTCTATCTTTTGGCAATCATGGTTATCTCCGCATACCTATCACCACTGAGAGAACTCTATTTTCTGATCTTGTCATATGGGACCCTTTTGTTTACCTACTTCCCCGGACGCACTGGCGGGCTTTTTTTTCCGCAAGAAACCTATCATTTGACGATCTTGGTGTCCCTCGGCATGGCGGTAGTCGCCTGGTGTGTCGTGGGGTTCCGAATGTGGACTGCGCGTACTGGCACGCGGTGATGCAGAGGCTATAGGAGTCGGCTGTCGGTGATCCCTGGACATGTGAAACGCTGGACCCAGCCTGGGTTTTGGTCAGTCGCCCGCAGTGCTTTGAATCGCTCGTCTTTTTTCATGATGAGCCGCCCATAATAACGACAAGGCATGAGGGACGACCAGGCCATCGCCGCCGCGTTTCATTTTTGGCGCTTCTATCGCCCGCGAGTTCGGAATTCGGGATGCCAGTATCGCATTTGTGAGAGCCTTGAACAGGCATCGTTTTCGGTGTCCGATATCGCGATAAGGGTTGTTTGGTGTCGAACGTTTGAGAT
>NZ_JBYCKN010000184.1:0-5062 GCF_057473405.1 Sulfobacillus sp. TH-112 | reverse complement strand
CGCAACAATTGTCCCATTGGCATCATCGGCTGTGACAATCACGGACGCATCCGTTCCCATCACCGAGAGGTTAGTCCAAAACGTCGGCAAAGATGCCCCCTCCTTGCTCTAAGCAGGCCCGCGATGGGCGCCGCCGTCCACATCAATACTGGTTCCGGTAATCAATCGCGCGCTCTCATTAGAGAGCAAAAACATGACGGTTTCGGCGACATCGCCCGCCGTCGGTAAGCGACCCAAGGGCGCATTGTGCCGCATGCTCTCCAGAGCCTCTGCCGCCGACGTATGATTGATGTCGGCGTACCTTTGGGCCATTTGAATCAATAAGTCGGTTTCGGTCGCCCCAGGATTCACAGCGACCACACGAACACCCAAGGGCGCCAGGTCATCCGCCAGAATTTTTGTCAATCCACGCCATGCGCCATTAATGGCGGTAGCTGCTGCCAGTCGCGGATTAGGATCCTTGCCCGCCACTCCGAGGATATTCACAATCACTCCCCCTGAAGGCATTTCAGGAACGGCTGCGCGAATGAGCGAAAAGTATCCCCAAAATTTGATAGCAAAATCACTCTGCCAGGCCTCCCATGGTAACTCGAGGGCATGCGCCACCGTGGCGCCGCCTGCAGCATTGACGAGTGCCGTAATCCCGCCCAGTCTCTGCAACGATGCCTCGATCAAGGTCTCTCCCGTTCTCTCATAACCATCGATGACCATTCCTAATCCGCAGGCGGTCCCCGGCCCACGTTCGTTCAGTTCCTGAGCGACCCGCGTCGCCCGACTCATATCGGTACCCACAATCGCCACCTGAGCACCTCGACGGACTAAACCTTCGGCGACCGCGCGCCCGATCCCGCGGGTTCCCCCCGAAACCAACACGCGCATTTCGTTCCATTTAGTGTCCATATTTGCCCCTCCCATCTTATGCACCATATGGGGATCTGAGAGGCTTCATGACGATGTTGACGCCGCTTGGACCCTATAGGCTAGCGGCGTCTCAGTTCCGTCACAGCATGCGAGCTTGCTTAAAATACCGGCCGTTCGCGCCAGGTGCCAAATACTTCTTTCATGGCCAAGGCAATTTCACCTTTGGTCGCACCGACCCGGACACAGTCCACGATGGCTTCCATCAAGGGTGCCTCGGGCTCTCGGCATTGTGCCTGCAACACTTTCAACTGGGTTTCTACGGCACCATTATCCCGTCCTTGCCGCCATCGTTGCAATAATCGCGTTTGTTCCTCTTCCACCTCGGGATCAATCTTCAAAATGGGCAGCTTTTCTTCATCCTCTTCCACAAAGGCGTTCACTCCCACCATGATTTGCTGCCGCTCTTCCAATTCCTTTTGATATCGATAGGAGGCCTCGGCAATTTCGCGTTGAAAAAACCCATTTTCAATCCCGTTTAGGACGCCGCCCATCTCGTCTATACGCGCAAAATACTCCTCGGCCTGACGCTCCATTTCATCCGTAAGCGTCTCGACAAAGTAGGAACCCGCCAACGGATCGACAGTATTCGTCACGCCTGTTTCATAGGCCATAATTTGTTGGGTCCGCAGTGCAATCTTCACAGCCTTTTCGGTTGGCAGCGACAACACTTCATCCATGGAATTGGTGTGCAACGACTGCGTGCCGCCTAACACCGCCGCCAGTCCTTCAAAAGCCGTTCGAACAATATTGTTTTCAGGCTGCTGCGCGGTCAAGGAACAGCCTGCGGTCTGCGTGTGGAAGCGCATCATCCATGATTTCGGGTTCTTCGCGCCGTATTTCTCTTTAAGATGACGGGCCCAAATCCGCCGCGCGGCACGAAATTTCGCAATTTCTTCAAAGAAGTCGATATGAGAGTTAAAGAAGAACGAGAGTCGTGGGGCGAAAGCATCCACGTCGAGACCAGCCGCCATGGCCGCTTCTACATAAGAAAAGCCATTGGCCAAGGTGAATGCCAACTCTTGAGCGGCTGTCGAACCGGCTTCACGGATGTGATACCCGCTGATGCTAATCGAATTCCACTGCGGTACATGTTGGGTGGCATACGCCACCATATCGACAATCACCCGCATCGACTCACGCGGAGGGAAAATCCACTCCTTTTGGGCAATATATTCTTTCAGAATGTCGGCTTGCAAGGTCCCCCGCAATTGATCCCAAGAGACCCCCTGCCGTTCGGCAGCCACGAGATACATCGCCCAAATAATTGGCGCAGGCCCGTTTATGGTCATAGAGGTTGAGACCTCGCCTAAGGGAATATCCTGGAACAGTTGCTCCATATCAGCGATGGTGTCTATCGCCACGCCTTCCCGTCCAACTTCCCCGAGGCTCCGGGCATCGTCCGAATCAAATCCCATCAAGGTGGGCATGTCAAATGCCACCGAGAGCCCAGTTTGTCCATGATCGAGTAGGTACCGAAAGCGACGATTGGTCTCACGCGCACTTCCAAATCCTGCAAATTGACGCATGGTCCATAGACGCCCACGATACATGGTCTCATGAATGCCGCGGGTATAGGGAAAATGACCCGGTGTCCCGATCACGTCTCGATTAGGCGCATCCTCCTCGGTGTACAATGGTTTTATCGGGATTCCTGACAGGGTGCGATATTGCCGTTGTCCCTGGTAGGGGTTGGCTTGTTCGGAAACTCCAGGACTGGACGAGCGATAATCGATAGCCATAGTGCGTCCTCCTTTTCTCTTAAACTACCACACTAGATCCTCTGATGCAGGCTTGTCGATGAATCCGACCCTTAGGCATGAATGCGCCCAATGCCGTGAATAATGCTAAGGCGCTCCTTTACATGCTCTAGAGCGACTCTCGTGGTCGACACTTGCCGTTCTTCCGCTTCTTGAAACACTCGCAACAAGGTATCGTAAATAGCTTCAATTTGGTGATGGACGCGTTCTGCATTGTAGCCTTGGATTTCATCTGCGACTTGAATTAATCCCCCGGCACTGGCAATAAAATCGGGGGCATAAAGAATGCCTTTTTGCATCAATTTTGTTCCGTAAGAGTCATCTTCCAACTGGTTGTTGGCTGATCCAGCCACGATTTGGCAAGCCAAGTGATCAAGGGTGTCTTCGTTAATCACACTGCCCAGCGCACACGGAGAAAACACGTCGCATTCCGTTTCTAAGACGGCCCAGGGGTCGGTCGGTTCAATGCCCAACTGAGAAGAGACTCGCCCCACCACATGCGGATTGATGTCAGCCGCAATGACCTGAGCACCACCTTCGACAGCGCGTCGTGCCACATGATATCCCACTTTGCCGAGTCCTTGAATCGCAATCCGCCGCCCTTTCAAGGAATCGCTGCCAAAGCGTTGCATCAATCCCGCCCGTATGGCTTGAATAACCCCCAAGGCGGTATTATCTCCCGTATCGCCCGATCCCCCGTAAGCCACCGGCAATCCGACCAAGTAGGGGGTCTCCCGAAGCGACTGAACGAAATCCTCTTCCCCGGTGCCCACATCTTCGCCAGTACGGTACCGCCCATGGAGCGTACCAATAAATCGGCCTAATGCTCGAAACAAAGCTTCGGATTTATTTGTTGCAGGATCACCCAATATCACGGTCTTCCCGCCCCCGAAATCCAGTCCAGCGGCTGCCGATTTGTAGGTCATGCCTTCTGACAACCGCAACACATCGTGTAACGCGGCGTCTTCACTGGCATAGGGGAGCATCCGGCAACCGCCTAACGCGGGTCCTAAAGTGGTGTCATGAATGGCGATAATTGCCTTGAGCCCGGAAACCCGGTCATAATTGAAAATCACCTGCTCGTGACCTCTGCGTTGCATCTCATCAAATATTTCCATAGTTTGTCGACCCTCAGGTCGCTCCGTCACCGCCTTTAGGGAAGTATAACGACCACCACGTCGTCCATGCTTCCCCTATTATAAAGCAACTGACGGCAGTGATAACATCGCGTCGCGGCAAACCGTCTAGGACAAAATCTCCATCGCCCCATCCCCGTGACCACCAAGTGGCATCACCCATCCTGATTCCGGATTTGGACAGCCTATCGGCCAAATTAAGCTATCATCGCGCTGCCCTTCAGGACGCAAGATCGCCACCGGAGTTGCCTGCCTTCCTTGACCCATCGGATTATCCGCCATGAGCGTTTGAACGGCAGCGTGGTTGCGGGAATCTGAAGTTATTAGTACTTCACTGCCAACATCGTTAACGTCCACCACCGCAACTTGACATCCAAAGCGGCGCTGCATCGACAGCACCACCGATTCTGGGTGCTCTGGCGCGAGAATAATGTAGCGGTTATAGGGAGCAATGGTGGTCGGCCCAGGGCCATCGATGGCGGCCACCCTGCGTCCCGCCAATCGATAGAAATTGCCTCGTTGATGAAATAGTCTGCCTTTCGCTCCTGCGATGGCGGCGATCAGCATTTTCAGCACCCCAGCCTCACGAAATGCCATTTCCATCGTTTCAGGCCTTCTTAGGCCTATTCCATATCCCAACGGTCGCACCCGTTTGGCCAGATAGCGTGCTAAAAAGCGGGGCTTGATAGTGCTGATGAGTACCGCCCGGCCCTCGCTAATCGCCACAATTTTTTCGCCCAGCACCACAATGTCTTCCGGATTCACCCGGCCCTCCAAATACGGCGCGAGCGTCTTCACCAAGTGCTCTCCCGGTTGAATGACATGGGTGCGCACCACATAGCGTCGGTAGCGATATCCCGCACTGCTGCGCACCGGCTTTTCAATCCAACGACCCAGATCTCCCTCCGATTTCCGGTTATCCACCATGATCTCTCCCCTAATGTAGAGTTGTCTCAAGGTTTTCCTTGTTGACTCTTGCACACTATTCCGCGGTCCCGAGAGAAGGGAATGTCCCCAATAGAGGAGGATTTGCCAGGATTACCATATGCCTCTATAAAATAAAAAGGCTATTTACAATCTACGGTTGGATGGCCTTCTGCTTCATCCCGACGAAGTTGGCCTGTTTTGTGCAAAATATGGTGGGAATGCCGCCTGGGTTTGAGGTCTCCTAATGCACATTCGGGCCGGAATACGACGATACCAACACTCAATCTGGTAGTATATCGGGAATAGGTTAGGAGGGGTGTT
>NZ_JBYCKN010000183.1:0-12548 GCF_057473405.1 Sulfobacillus sp. TH-112 | reverse complement strand
GAAACTCTTCAAAACGCTCTTTTAGCCCGGTTTTAACCACGTCCTTGAGACGAATGATACCCAGCGCGCGCCCATCGATTTCCACCCCAAGAGGCGTTCCCCCATCACGAGCTACACGGTTCGCCAATTCATGAAGCTCATCCGCGGATCCATGGGTCACTTCCACAATGGCACTGACCGCCCCCTTACGAATCGACCGTCCATCAGAAAGGTCAATGCCGCTCATCCGAGTGGTGGCCGAAAAGGCAATGACCTCCCCCTCCGCTTCGGGAACCGCTGGGAGGTGCAAAGATTTTTGTGCCAACTCGACCACCGAGCGTCCTTCAGGAGTCGAGTCCGCCAACGATGCGATTAGCGAGGCGTCGGCTAATTCTTGCCACGTCACGCCCGACACGGGTAGAAACTCCGTCGCCATACGGTTGCCAATGGTAATGGTTCCCGTCTTATCGAGGATAATGGTATCAATATCGCCTGCCGCTTCGACCGCACGCCCACTTTTCGCCACCACATTGACCAAGGACACGCGATTCATCCCCGCAATGCCGATAGCGGACAATAATGCGCCAATGGTGGTTGGAATGAGACACACCAATAGCGCCACCATGGTGGTGGTATTGGTCGCATTCTGACCAAAATAAGAGGCGATGGGCACCAACGTCACGACCACCAGAACGAAAATTAGGGTAAGTACGCCGAGAAGGGCAGAAAGCGCAATCTCATTAGGCGTCTTTTGACGCTTGGCTCCTTCCACCAAGGCAATCATCCTATCCAAAAAGGTTTCTCCCGGGTTAACGGTGACTTCGATGGTCAAGCGGTCCGAAAGGAGGATGGTACCACCGGTCACCGCATCCTCTTCGGCCTTGACTACCGGTGCGGACTCTCCAGTGATGGCCGATTCATCAACCGACCCCACCCCTTTCACGACCTTCCCGTCTCCCGGGATCACCTCTCCTGCCTCCACCACAATGATATCCCCGCGCATTAACTGTGAGGATTCCACCCATTGTTCCACGCCCCCCCGTAGAACCCGGGCGCGGGTCGACGACTTGGTTCGTCTGAGAAAGTCCGCTTGGGCTCTTCCACGGGCTTCGGCATAAGACTCTGCAAAAGTTGAGAAGAGCAGCGTAATGAACAAAATCACAGCCACCATCCAGTCATACTGCGTAGCCGATCCCGTTTTGGCCGTGACAGACAGCCAGATGACCACCGCTGTGCCAATTTCCACCACGAACATGACCGGATTATGGATCATCTCCACGGGATTCAGTTTTTTAAATGTGTCCCGCACGATGACGCCCCGATAGCTAACGCGTGATGTGACCTCGCTTGACGACATGTCTTGAACTCCTTTCGACGTATCCATTAAAAGAGGTGATGCGCCATCATCAGATACTGCTCGGCAATAGGGCCAAGCGCCATAATAGGGAAGAAGGTGAGCGCATTTAAAATCGCAATGGCCGTCAACAGCACACCGGCAAATAGTGGGGTGTCCGTATGCATAGTGCCAGAGGACTCGGGTACCGTTTTCTTCGCCAAGAGAGACTCTCCAATGAATAGCATGGCGATGACCGATGCATAGCGACCAATGATGACGACAATCCCGATCGTCACCTCATAAAACGGGGACGAGGCCCCAAGCCCAGCAAACGCCGATCCGTTATTAGCGGCCGCCGAGGAATAGGCGTAGAGAATTTCTGAGAGACCATGGGGCCCGGGGTTGAATACCCCTGCTAAACCCGCATGGCTCGATACCGCTACCGCAGAACCCACCAAAATCAAAAGCGGATGGATGAGAAAGGCAATCGCCGCCAACGAGACTTCTTTGGTTTCAATCTTCTTGCCGAGAAATTCGGGTGTCCGTCCTACCATCAATCCCATCAAGAAAATGGTGATGATCACAAACATCAGCATGTTGAGAAGTCCGACACCCTTCCCTCCAAAAACCATGTTGAGAAACATGCCAATGAAGAACGAAAGCGATGAGAGAGGGAGAAAGCTATCGTGGGCACTCGCCACCGATCCGGTCGTAAAGGCCATGGATGAGGTTTCAAAGAGTGCCGTTCCTCCGATGCCCAAGCGCACCTCTTTGCCCACCATGTTCGCATGCGTATGCAATCCCAGCGCGTTAATAATGGGGTTGCCTGCGGCTTCGGGGAAATATGCCAACGCCAACATGATAAGAAAAATGACGCCCGAGACGCCGATCAGCGTCCACGCTAGGCGGCGTCGACCCGTCATAGCCCCAAAGGCGTAAAAGAAGGACACGGGTAAGAGACCCATCGACAGAATTTCCACAATGTTGGTGAAAGCGGTGGGATTTTCTAGAGGATTCGCGCTATTAGCATTGGTAAATCCACCGCCATTTTGCCCTAAGTGCTCAATCGCTTCCCATGAGGCAATGGGCCCTCGGGGAATAATCTGACTTCCCCCACTCAAGGTATTATGGAGGTGAAGATAGGGAGCGAGCGTCTCCGGTACCCCTTGCGCCACTAAGATCAGTGTCACAATGACTGCTAGTGGAAGGAGTAATCGCGTCACCATCAGCGTCAGGTCGACGAAAAAGTTCCCCAGAGGGCGTCCCGATAAGGCCCGAATAAAGGCGATGCCGGCCGCTCCTCCAGTGGCAGGCGTGACAAACTGCAGATAGGATAGCACCGCAAATTGAGAGAAATAGGACATTGTGGTCCCGCCCGCATAAGCTTGCCAGTTAGTATTGGTCGTAAAACTGGCCGAGGTATCAAAGGCCAACTGAGGATTGACCGCGCCCAGCTGCTCTGGGTTAAATGGCAAGTGACCTTGTAATCGCAATAATATATAGGCCATAAGAGCCCATCCGAGATTGGTTAACACCAATGAAATACCATACTCCCATGCCGACATCGAGCTATCTCGGTTGACGCCGATTGCGCGAAAAATCACATTCTCTATCGGTTTCATGGGCCTATCTAAGAACGTCGGTTGAAAGGTAAACACCCTGACAATGTAATTGCCCATGGGCTTTAGCACAATTACGAAGATGACCAGAACTAATGCCCACGTCACGGCCGTTTGTAGGGTCACGTTGGGAGCCTCCTTTATACAAAATTTCCCCTTAGAATTTCTCCGGGTGGATAATGACGTACACGAGATATGCCATAACAAGAACGGCCAATCCTAGCAGAATGTCGTTTTGCACTCTGTCACCTCCTCGGTCCTACATTCTCTTGAAATAGCCGGCTAGCAGTACGAGTCCGGCAAAGACCACTAGAAAAAGGCCTATCATCTCTGCATCTAACATGGGGACCCCCCTCTTGAACTCGGCGTCAGTATATCCGGGGGAGGTGGTGCCACGTAAGTAAAAAACACGTAAAAATTGCCTATCCCCGCTCTTTAACCGGTGACGGCGGTAAAGCCGCATGCTACTCTAGGCCATGAAAAGACATACCGTGTTTGTCGCGCTTGAAAGACGGCCCATTGACCAGGAGGAAATCATGTCGGAGCGTTTTCGACGACGCAGTCCCGAAGAGATGTTGCAAGAAATCCAACGCCTGTCGCGCGGACAACATCGCATTTATTTAGGTGCAGCCCCAGGAGTCGGCAAGACCTATGCCATGTTAAATGACGCGTTAACGATTCGGGACGAAGGGATTGACGTGGTCATTGGCTGTCTCGATACCCATGGCCGCGAAGAGACCGAACGCGCACGGGCGGATCTCGAGATGTTGCCGCTGCGTGCGAGTACTCGCAAGGGCTTGGAGGTCTACGAACTCGATGTCGCTGCCGTGGTGGCCCGTAATCCGGATATCGTCCTGGTGGACGAACTGGCGCATACCAATGCGGATGATGCCAAGAGCCCGAAGCGTTACCTCGATGTCGAGGACATTTTAGATGCCGGAATCAGCGTGTGGTCAACACTCAACATTCAACATCTGGAATCGCTTAATGATACCGTACATGAGATTACGGGCGTTGAGGTACGAGAAACAGTCCCAGATTCGGTCATTCGACAAGCCACTGAACTACGCGTCATTGACCTGACCCCAGAAGCGCTGATCGAGCGATTAAAGCAAGGAAAAGTCTATCCTTCTGCTGTGGCTCATAATGCGCTGCAAAACTTTTTTCGACAAGGAAATCTTACCGCCTTACGTGAAATAGTGTTGCGGGCGGTCGCCGATGATACCGACAGTCGGCTCGAAACCTACATGCACCGTCACGACATCGCGGGTCCCTGGCGCGCCCATGACCGTATTATGGTGGCCCTCACCCCAGCCCCAAGTGGAGCACGGCTCATTCGGCGTGGTTATCGTCGCGCTCAACGAATGAAGGCCGATCTCACTGTCGTAACAGTCTCCCCGGGTCCTGGCCTCATTACCCCCGAAAATGCCAATCGCCTCGAACAGCACCGCAATCTCGCCCGCAAACTAGGCGCTGAGGTGGTGGAGTTATATGGCACCCATGTACCACGCGTATTGCTCGCCTATGCCAATCAGCACCACGTCACAGAGATTATTTTTGGAGAGTCGCATCGTTCCCGCTGGCAGGAATTCTTTCGCGGGTCGGTGATTAATGACATCTTGCGCTTAAGTACCGGCATCGACATTTTGGTAATGGGGGAAGACAACCCGAAAAATGGCTCCTAATCTCCCCAGCGTATTTCATCGCACCCGCATCAACCGCAGTTGATGGGGGATACGGTTCACGTTATCCGCCACTTTCTCATAGGGCCCCTCATTCCCTAAGAGAGAACACGTATAATGAGAAAAACGACGCACCGTCATGGTGAAAGGAGCGCGCCCATTGCCTGCCCTATCCTCCTCAACGCCGGTGCCGCCTATTGTCAAGTGGGCAGGCGGCAAGCGGCAACTATTATCAGCCCTGATGTCATCTTGCCCGGTAACATTTAATCGCTACTTCGAACCATTTGCCGGCGGTGCAGCCCTGTTTTTTGCGCTAGCCTGTCCCGGATCCTACCTCAGTGATACCAACGGTGATTTAATGCAACTGTATGAGACCGTTCGAGATCACATGGATCCTTTAGTCGAACGACTAAGGCAAATTCAAACAAGCTACCGCCGTCTATCGTCAGAGGCGCAGGCCACCTTCTTCTATGAACTGCGTCAGCGATACAACGAGCGAACATCAGATTCCATTGAGCAAAGCGCTCTCTTTCTCGCACTCAATCGATTGGCCTTCAACGGATTATACCGACTAAATGGGCAAGGAGCGTTCAATACCCCCTACGGACGCTACAAGAACCCCGACCTGGTTCGTGCCAACGCCCTCTTGAGTGCCCACCTGATCTTACAGCACGCCACATTGGCGACCGCCGATTATACCGCCATGGCCTCTTTGGTACGTCACTCAGATTTCTGTTATATTGATCCCCCGTACGTCCCCACGTCCAAAACCGCCAACTTTACCAGTTATACAGTGAATGGGTTTGGATGGGACGACCAAGTGGCCTTGGCCCAGTTCATCCGTGACCTTGCACATCGCGGGGTCTACGTCATGACTTCCAATGCAAACGTCCCGGCAATTCATGAACTCTATCACGACTGTCATATACAAGTGGTTCCGGTACGGCGCGCCATTAATTCCGACGCCACCAAGCGTAGCGGCGCCACTGAAGTGCTTATTACCACCTATCCGGTACCGAGTCACTAGTCGGCCAACCCGTCAATTTCGTCCATTCCTCCGACCCGTCTAGACATAACGAGGAGAGGCTCATGTTCAAAATCAAAATCCACGAACTTTGGCCGCATTCGCCCTCCCTTTTTAGAGGGTAAAACAAGAAAGGAGCCCTCCTAATGGGAGCCCCCTTCTTGCGGTTCGATGCGTTATTTCCCAACCCACCAATCCTGGTACAGGGCATATCCCGTGACCGGATTAAGCGTAGTCGGAGTCACGTCATGAACATTTTTAGCCACCGCTTCAATCGTGCCGGGATTATTGATAAACAAGACTGGAAGTTCTTTACTGGTGTATGTCTCATACGAGAAAAACGCCTTTAGACTAGCTTCTTCACTAGCAGCCGGAGCAATCGTTGTGGAAATTAAGCTATTTTCCTTGGGATTGTTGTACCCATAAAAATTCAACTCGGCCGAGGGTTCGAAAATCTCATCTCCTGAGGGATACGAGCCGCCGTACGTCCACCCGATACCAGACACGGCATCCCATTTACTGACGTCGGCTGGACTGGTGATGATGCCAACCATGGTCGCAAACGGCTCAGGTAACAAGGTGACCTTAACACCAATGCTGGCCCATTCGTTTTGGATGAGCGTCATCTCGTCGGTCGTCGACTGACTCCCACTCGAGTACATCAACTTAAAGGCTAATGATTGCCCGCCTTTCGTCATCACGCCATTGACCTCGTGCCAGCCATGCGAGGTCAGAAGAGCCTTAGCCGCGCTCAAGTTAAAGGGATAGAGCGGCTTCTCCAGTGTGGGATCAAGATAGGCCGTCGCCGGTTTCGACGGAATAGGCCCATATTGGGGCGGCGCATAGCCATAGTAGATGTCGCGATTAATCGTCTTTTGATCAATGGCTTCTTCTAGCGCTTGGCGCACATACAATTGGCTGAATACCGGTCCCAGGCCTGCTTCCGCGTGGGCATTAAGATTGAGCGAGAGAAACTGAAACCCAAAATTATATCCTGGCCACAGAGTGTCAACGTCCTTAAGCTCCCCGCGCGCACCGTATTCTGCCAAGTCAACATATCCGACCTGGACTGCACCGGTCTTCAATGCCGCAAATTCAGCCGCATTTGACCCTTCATAAGCCATGACAATCTTGTCATACGCTCGGCGACCCGAAAAATGCGCATTGGGAATGAGTGTCCATGATTGACTTGATATGGCCTGACCAAGCTTGTAGGCGCCATCCACCACGGTGTCAAAGCTCGGATTGGTGGCATTTTTCCCTAAATAGGTAATCTCTTCCGTAAGATTACTGGGATATTTGTTCCATGCTTGCTCTGGCATGGGTGATAGTTGACTCAGCCCATTATAAATAAACCACTGTTGGTTGGCTGGTTTGCTCAAGGTCACCGTAAACTCATAGTTCCCATTGGCTACAATGCTTTTCACGCCGTTAGGAATATCTCCTTGATTCGCGTCTTCATACGGCCAGGGAGCTGGTGCCGAGGGAGCCGAAATGGCTCGAATAATGTTCCATGTCCACAGCACGTCGGCGCTTGTTACTGGCTGACCGTCTGACCATTTCCACTTCGGATTCATGTACACATGGTAAACCGTTCCCGCTTTGTTGTAGGTCACCCGCGAGGCAATCGAATCGCCGTAGTTAATCGTATATTGGTTGTCCACGTAAAAGAGAGGCATGTACATCGCATCGATTAACTGAAAATCATACAAGGTGTCATTAGCCGCATCACCTAATGGGAAATACCAAGTGAGATTAGTTTGCGGTGGTAGGGCATTCACAATGGTCCCACCCGACACCGGACGGTTCGAAACGACGGACGAACTACTCGTCGAGGTTGCACCACAGCCCGCAATCATGGCGGTCATGCTTAGTGCCAATCCCCCAGTTAAAAGCATACTTCTCGATTTCATGTGACCGCCTCCGGAATTAGAATGCCATCAGTATCGCGGATTAATATTCGACATCATTCACTACGTTCCTGCACTAAATTATGAAACAATGCGATTTATTTAGTCCGCTGATATAGTAAAGCAGACGAGATACAGGTGGTAAAAATGAGGTGAGGAGGGCGTATACACCAAAGGACAGTCCACCCCGTGCGATAGCGAATCTTCCCAGCTGTGCGACGTCTTTGCGCAAGAAATCTTCGATTGACCATCGTCGTCTAGGGCGTGTCGTGTGAGGTCCATCCGTCCTCGCGATAGTCTAAAAGAAATTTATAAACGGATGCTGATGATAAGAAGGCGGAGGGATACCATCTCCGGGTGGATAGAACCTTCAGAGGCCATCGCATGGCCCTTACGGATCGAGCCAAGCTCGACCTCGTAAGGGGCATCTTTAGATCGCCGTTATAAATTCGAGTCGCCGGGGAAGTTGTCGTTAGACCCCACCACTTGACAACAAAGCGCCCTCATACGCTCTTAGACGGAAATCCGATGCCGTGTTTGCGCTCGAGGAAGTAATCGCAATTGATCAAGGCGCCCAGTGGCTCAATCCCTGGCGCGCGGCTGGGTCCGATGCCATCTTCGAGGTTTCCGACAGCGGCGATTAGTCAGCGGAAATAACGCTATCGTCAGATGCCTAGTAGAGATGCGGTCCAGCTGATCGCCCAGCGAGCATGCCGACCCTCTTTCAAAGCGACGTGGGATCAGAACAATCATTCTGCGAATGCACAGGGGTAAGATGCGCCAGACCTGACACTAGACGGGAAGACGATCCCGGCGTCCCGCACCACGCTTCGCGATGCCCAAAATACCGCATCTTATAACGTGACAGAGAACTACCACGAGTTTAGGATGATGCGAACCGCTGTGTCCGAGCTGCGTTCAAGAGTGCCACGAAAAGAGGATGCGGTATGTCCTCGGAGAGTTGCGGAACAAACAGCGTCGCGAGGAAAAAGGGGTGATCGATCCGTTCCACAATGCGAATGTTCCCGTCTTCATCGATCCCCGAGGCTACCAGTCCTTGACTCAATAGTTCCTCTCTATAGGCAGGATTAAGGTGGTAGTGGCAGCGATATGCTTCCCGCGTGATACGTCTTCCATACAGCGCATGGGTTTGGGTATTGTCCAAAATTTCCACCATCCCAGATTCCCCAAAGATAGCACACGTTATAGCGGTAACAACCCCGTGGTCTCCGTCCGGGTTCTCCTCGGCGCTTGTCGCATCATCGATACCCAGATTATTTCTTGCATGCTCTAACAGAGCATAGTGAAATCCTCCTCAGGTACCAAGAAATGGCCGTTGCCGTTCACGCGCATACTGAATACCCGCCAATGCCCCGCGGGAACTCACATAGGGAGTTCCCGGGCCAGCCAGGAGTGCGTCATATGGGTCTAAGATCTTGAGGTCCTGCTCCAACAGCGTAGTGTCCACCCACCGCACATTCACAACCTCTTCCAAAGTTTGTGCTGCCTGAATAATGGCAACCGCTGTCGCGGGATGCGTGAGCTTTGTCTCGTCATAATCGCCGATAATCCCCACATTCAACATGGCGCTTCTCCTTTTTTCCGATAATCACTATCTATCACTTTCACAGCGTAGACATCAGTCTATATCTCAGCCACCGACTGAGCAAAAAAGAATGTATGAATGACGCCAGCCTTGCAGCTAACGAGTCCGTATCAATCCAAAATCCCAAAAGGCCAGCCCATGACTCTAGTCACACCGTTTTCCGTCAAATGGCCCCGATCTCTCAAGCGAAAAGCTACAACCGCTGCATGGTACCAAGCGCCCAATAGCCTACAATGCTGAGACTTAACAAAAATACCCAAATTCCGGTATAAAGCCATCGCTCCCTTGCCGTAATAGCGACATACGACGGCTGGTGCATCTTCGGCTCACGGCTGAGGGAAAACACAATCAATGCCACAATGAGGACGGTCAAGGGATCAAAGATAAACTGATTGGTCAACGGATTATAAAAGAGCACCACCAAGACGCCGATCATTCCCGGAATCCATGCCTTCCAACGCCAAAATCCCACGGTGCGACCGCCGTCGAGCGGCAGTACCGGCATCAAATTAAAAACATGCAGTAAGAAGCCCATTTCCGCGATGGCAAAGAAGAATGCATGATGCGTGATGAACCCCAGCGCCAACGCCGCGAGGGTCCCTAACAGTCCAAACACAGGGCCCATGACGCCAATGTAGGCCTCATCCGCTGCGGATTGAGGAAATTTCTTCAACTGGATAAAGGCTCCAAGAAACGGAATAAATATGGGAAGAGTCGCCGGAATTCCTTTTTGGCGATTCGCCACCATATGCCCCGATTCGTGAATTAAAATTAAGACAACCAGCCCAATGCCATATATCCAACCAAAAGCCATACCATAGGCCAGCATGGTGAGAAGCATGGCGCCAAAAACCAGCACTAACTTAAATTTCACCAAGATACCCACCGCGATTGTCCACCATCGACGCAGTCGATCCTTGATTCCGGTGCGCTGAGATCGTACGGGTGGCTGATATTGAAATTCCACCCAGCCGAGTTGGACGCGCACGGCTCGGTCTCCTTGCATCAAGACTTCGTGCAATTGATGCAACTGATCAGCATCTAAGTGCAAATCCATCCCGTAAACATTGGGCATAGTACTCGGATCGTCACCACGCATGAGCCAGGTTCCGGGAAGTCCCGCGGCCATCGGCACAAAGCGCATCAATAGTTCCCGCCAGGGACTCTCCGAGGTTAGCGGATGCCATTCTTCCTTTGCAAGCACCGTCATGGCAGGACCTCCTTTAAAAAATCACGATTAACGCACTCATTCGCGTTAAAGAGATTGTATCCTGTCTTGACCCTCTGTGGCAGAGGAGAACCGGCTAGGAGATGACTGGTCATAAGACCCTTCTTTAGACATTGACTCATGTCCGCGCCTAAAGAACCCAGAGCCGATTTTCTTGGCTGGAGCACGTCTACGCATCGCACAGCATAATTCCTGAGGAATCCAACCGTGTAAAAAGGGTTAACACAACCATGGATTGATAAGCCGCACGATGATTCTAGCCATAGGCTCCGGTCGATGAAGGACTCGCGGTTTCATCCAAGGAATGCCCCCCATCTTTAGCATTTCGCCCATGAAGCCTTCCCCGGATTATGCATCAAGCCACGTCCCACTCAGAGCTGCATTACGTAATCGCGGAACATGGGCTCAAAAAACTCATACTGTCCTCGACCCACCTTGACTAAAATACCTTGGCTCATGAGATAGGTTAGAATCCGACCGACGCGCGCCGGCGACGCATGCTGGCCGTAGGGACGCTCCCCGTACGCCACTTTTTTAATCAATTGCTGGGCTCCTTGATGTTCGCTAAGACTCCTCCATAGTTCCTCAAAGGCGCGCATGAGACTCTCGAGTGCCCGCTGGTACGCAATTTCCAGTACCGTGAGACTCACTACGTGGCTCTCCATCTCCATGAGCACGTAATACGCTTCAGACGACACCAACATCGTATCCTGCGGATGTCCTCCGGTCAGTCGCAATAGGGCGCCTACCTCTGCCGGGGTAATGGAAAGCCCCCGCTCCGAGAATTTTCGGACCAAGTAGTCAGACCACGCAGCGGAAGGAATTTCCGGGACCGGGAGGGACACCGCATAGCGGTAAAACGCTTCATTGCCTTGAGAAAACAATTGCGCTAACAAGGTGGGTTTCGATCCAAGAAAAAGACAACTGACATGCGGCCTTTGTTGAAGATAACTCCGGAGAATCTTGTGAAGAGAGGCGTCAATCCGCGATAGTTCTTGAAATTCATCGAAGACCAAAATGACTCGACTATGCGAAGCGAGGACCAGTTTGTCCGCGATCCCTAGCGATTCTTCAAGCAATTCCAGGTCGGAACCTTGCCGTCGAGCAAACGCCAGACCCAACTCGATGCCTTGTAGCGAAAGCCGCACGTCGGTTTGCGTGACACTGCGCACCATGTCTCGGAGTTTCTCTACCGTGCGCTGTACTCCCGTCCGATTTTCTAAGAGAGCGTTGGCCAGGTGTTCCGCCAATTCCCGCACTGAGGTGATCCCGAATAGATCCACCAACGCCACATCATGTCCCTCACGACGTAGCCGTCGCAACACCTCAAGAGCCAATGAGGTTTTCCCTATGCGCCGTGGTCCGGCGAGCAAAATATTCTGACCATCGTTTAATCGACGCGTGAGTCCGTCCAGAAATAATTCGCGATCAATGATGTCATCTTCGGACACCGGACCACCAACTGGAAAGTAACGGTTCACCTGCATCACCTTGTCACATTATAACGTATAGCGACATCATTTATACCATTTGATGATATAATTTGCACTTTAAGCGCTGTGAAGCATGCTATCCACACCGTCATTGGAGCGTTCTCCTATCGCTAATAAAGGAGCGTCATGCTCCGATGCCCCCGTCGGCCCCACATACTCCAGGATGATACGAAAACGGGGACTCGTGAATAGCCCTATCCCTCCTCGGATACCTTAACACGTGAACAAGACAAGGAGCTGACCGACCATCGAGGAGAGGCCGTTTCTGGATGAGATTACCCGATTATCTACGGAGACCACCGGGATCATTGATTCGATGCTAAAGCGGTCCGAGGAAGATTACGTTGACGATATTCCGATGGCTCATCAGCGACTCAAAGACGCTATGGGACCGAGCCCAGATGTGGTCTATCGGTATATCACGATCCCTGCAATGCCAGAACAAATGGTCTTTCTCACCTATATTACCGGGATCACCGATAGCCAAATTGTCGATAGTGATGTCGTCGCCCCCCTCTTACTCACCACGTCGCCCCCAGACCAATGGAGCGATCGGACCCTCTTCGCAGGCCACATCACGAAGCGTCACCACTGGTCGGGTATTCTCCAAGATCTGGCCAGCGGCAATCTCATGATTTTTGCCCCGGGATTATCCTTTGTCTGGAGTGTCG
>NZ_JBYCKN010000182.1:0-44606 GCF_057473405.1 Sulfobacillus sp. TH-112 | reverse complement strand
TCGCGACTGGTCCACCCACTCGATGCCATCGTAGTCATCACCAGTAATATCGCCGAAAGTCCAATGGCCATGGTGACAAATCCACCCACATCTAATCGATGGCGTCGTGGCTCCGAATGTTCACGCAACACCCATAGTGCTAACCCTAGCGCAGCGAGACCAATGGGCACGTTAATGTAGAATATCCAGCGCCAGGACATGAAGGTCGTAATAAATCCTCCTAACAATATCCCTAAGATGGCCCCGACATTCCATCCCACCGCTATAAAGCCATAGGCCTTTCCGCGCATCACCGGCGGAAAAACATCAGCGACCACGGCAGCACTGTTCGCTGTGATTAAGGCTCCACCAATTCCTTGAAGAACACGTGCTAAAATAAGTTCGACCCAACCAGTAGTAATACCACACCACGCCGAACCCAAGATAAAAATCACAAAACCGAGTTCATACATCCTGACCCGGCCAAACATATCTCCAAGACGACCCACCTGAGTGGCCAAAAGAGTGATGACTAAAAGGTAGGCCATCACAATCCAGACGACCGTACCCAATCCCGCATGCAGTGCACGCATCATCGTTGGGAGGGCCAAAATGACAATCGTACTATCTACAGCCGAAATAACCACACCAATGACAATGACGGCGAGCGCTAAGTTCGGCCGGTCCGTCACCTGACTCTTCATGTCAAAACTCCCTTCCAAGACGACAATCCTTTCATTATCCACATAATGATACGACTGCCAATGTCCACCGCAGCCGTATTGCCGTTCGCATATTTGATTGCAAAACAAAAATTACTGGTAAAAGGTATTTTACTAAACTTTAATGACTTCCGCAACTACATCATAGCCGTGCCTCAAGCGCGATATCATCCCACGAATAAGCCATCCTGAACCGCGCCTCCTTCGCGAATCCCCCCTCTCATCGCGCCAACAGCGACGGACCGATTGGCATCGCAAGCGGAATCTCTTTTTTAAAAAGCTCTCGCCACTTCTCCTATCACAATCACCGCGGGATTGCGCAGACCCTCTCTTCGGCAATTGGGGGCCAGTCGCTCGAGCGGTGCGCGCATCAGCCGCTGACTGGAATAGGAGGCCCGTTCAATGATAGCGCAGGGGGTATCCCCTCGCTTACCGCGGTCTAAAAATCCCGTCGCTATCTGCTCGAGACTTCCCATTCCCATCAAGATCACGAGTGTCGCCTGGGTGTGGATCAAATAAGGCCACTCCCAGTTAGCACAATCATGTCCGTTCAGCACCACGACAGAAGAGGCCACCTGTCGAGTGGTCACGGGAATCCCTGCCAACAGCGGGGCCGCGAACGCGGAGGAAATCCCTGGCACTACCTCCACGTCAATCCCTCTCATACGAAGGGCCTGCAGTTCTTCTCCACCGCGGCCAAACACAAAGGGGTCGCCTCCTTTGAGTCGCACCACAGAACGATAGCGATAGGCCGCCGACACCAGGAGCTCATGAATTCCCTCTTGCGAGACACGAGAACCCTGCGGCGACTTGCCCACAGAAATCCTCGGTGTGCTACCAGGGATAACAGCGAGAACGCTGTCATGAATTAATCGATCGTAAAAGACCACATCGGCCTCCTTTAAGAGGCGAAACGCCTTGAGCGTCAAGTATTCAACCGTCCCCACCCCGGCTCCGACCAAATAGACGGTGCCCGTCATTGGCTGATCTCATGAAATGGGGGCCACTCTGCCAATACTTCGGCCTCAGCGATCGCCATTTGACGTTGTCGCTCCGCAGTCTGAGTGATAGTCCGTCGAATGTCGGCACGAGTAAGGGCAAAGCGTTTTAAGCGATCTTCCCACTCGCTATCAAACAAGGGTTCCAAAGCTTGGCGGATTTTTCTTGCCAATCCCGGGGCAAGACCACTAGTGGAAACTCCGATCACGAGCGGCCCCCGCCGCAATTGACTCACCATGATAGCCTGAGACCAGTCTTTGTGGTCCACCCAATTGACCAGCACCCGCGCCTCTTGACATAAGGATTTCACCCGGGCATTGAGGAGATAATCTGGATGTGCCAAAATCGCTAGCACTGCATGGTTCAAATCCTCAAGCTGCGGAAGACGACGATAGCATTCCACCGTACCCTCCTGAAGCCCCTCCCATGAGGTAACAAAAGGATCAAACACCTTGATATCGGCTTGGGCGTCCAAGAGGGCGTGAACCTTGTGTTGTGCCTCGACACCACTACCTACGACCACCACCATCTTTTGGGAGAGATCAAGCATCACAGGAAAATACCCCATGCTACACCTCTCTCCCATGTCGCTGCATCAGCACCTCAGCCACTTCCGGTCGCATGATTTCTTTAGGAGGAGTGGTGCCATCGGCGATCAATGTTCTCACTTGCGTGCCAGACATAGATACCCATCGGTTTTGATGCGGGCATGAGCGCGAGGAGGCCATGGCTTGGCACACCGGGCAATAGCCAATACTATCAAAAGTTAACGGGACAATCCCCATCTCATCGGCACATTGCAAAAATAGCTCACGAGCATCACCGCTGCCATAGAAGTTGCCAACCCCCGCTGCATCGCGGCCCACAATGAAATGAGTCGCCCCATAATTTTTTCGAACCAAGCCATGAAACAGGGCCTCGCGTGGACCCGCATAACGCATGGCAGCCGCAAACGTGCCCAAGAGGATACGATCGTGGGGAAAGTAGTGCTGAATCAAAACGCGGTAGACGTGCATGCGTACATCACTAGGCACATCATCGGCCTTAGTGACCCCTACCAAGGGATGAAGCACCACCCCATCGGTCACCTCCAACGCCAGTTTCAACATGTGCTCATGAGCACGATGGGTCGGATTACGGGTCTGAAAAAAAGTGACGGTGTTCCAGCCACGACGGGCAATGAGACGTTTGGTATCTTCAGGCCAGGCCACTTCCGGATAGGGAGAGTGACTGGGCCGAACCAACGTCACGGGTCCGCCCACACTCCAGGGCGACTCGCGCAATAGCTGCGCCACCCCCGGATGGTCGGGCCGTGTCGTACCATAAACCATTTTGGCCTCGTGTAGCAAGTCGCGCTCGAAAACATCTGTCACCACTATCTTGGCGAACAAGCCATTCTCATGTTCGATCTCCACTTCATCGCCCGGACTCAGATACTGCGATACGCGCGGCTTCACCGCCAAAGTGATGGGCAGGGGAAAGATCTGTCCGTTAGAAAGTCGCATGGTGTCGACCACTGACAGATATTGATCGCGATTCATCATACCGGTTAGTGGGGCATAAGCACCATGACACAGCAGTTCCAGGTCAGCAGCGGTTGCCGCGTTGACTTGAATCTTCAGAGGATGGGCCAGCGTCTTCAATGTAATCCACACTCCTTCTTATCAAATCCCGACCAACGGCCTGAACGCGGATCTTCTCCTGGCAATATCGCTCGAGTACACGGCATACACCCGATACTGGGCATTCCTTGATCATGCAGAGGATTATAGGGCACCTGGTGAAGAGTGAGATAGTCTCGAACGGCGCTTTCTTTCAGCATCACCAACGGATTGATCTTGATGATCCCGTGCTTCTCATCCCATTCCACCACATGGGCATTCGCCCGGGTCGGGCTCTGCTCCCGACGAATACCGGTAATCCAAGCCCGATATCCCTTTAGCGCCTCCCTCAGGGGGACCACCTTGCGCAGGTTGCAGCAGAGATTAGGATCGCGAGACCATAATGCCTCGCCATAGCGGTCGGTCTGTTGTTGGAGACTCAGCGCCGGGGAAATCCGACGCAATGACAGCCGGTAGCGACTCTTCACGGCCTCAATCGTCTGGTATGTTTCATGAAAGAGTAAATCGGTATCAAGATAAAAAACATCCGGCGAGTCCACCTGGCGGGAGAGAAGATCGATTAACATTACATCCTCAAGTCCAAAACTTGATGCCAGAGTCACCTCATGATGAAACGTGTCTAGAGCCCATTGTAATATTTTCGATGGGCTTGCCTCACCCAGTTCTGCCACCGCTTGGGGCACCTCTGTCGCCTTCATGAACGCACCTCCTGTACGTACTGTCGCAATACAGTCACACCTTTCCTTATTACCCAGTCACCAAAGGTTTCCTGGTCAATTCGCGTGCACGCATACCACTCAATCAGAGTTCGGATATACGACGCCAAATCGCTATATTCGACCCGCTCTAGGAAAAGCTCTGCTAATCGGTCGCCCACACGACTACCCCCGAGATAGATGTGATACTTTGAAGGTCCCGATCCAACGAACCCAATTTCCGCCATCTCGGAACGCACGCAGTTATTAGGACAACCGGTCATACGCACAATGAGAGGCTCGGTCTCGAATCCGGCCGCCGTCCATGCAGCGAATATGGCCTCACGCAGCGGTGGGAACACCCGCTCTGCCTCGGCCAAGGCCAGTCCGCAGGTAGGAAGGGCCACACAGGCCATGCCGAGCCTCTCTAGAGCAAACATCTGGTCTGCCCACAGTTTGTCTAAGACTCCGTATCGAATAAAAATTTCTTTCAACTCGTTGTGAATCGTCTCATTCACCCCTAACAATAAAAGGTTTTGCTGAGACGTAATTCGCATATCCAAGCGAAACCGTGTTGCAATGTGCCACAAAGCCGCTTTGACATCCGCGGCAATTCGTCCTTGGGGAATCAACAGTCCGAGCGATCCGTCACCGCCTTTGAGAGCATGAAACCCTAGATGGTCATCGGGGCTATTCCAGATGAGAGTTCCGGATGGCTCCAATACGACTGCTGCCCGACGCTCCACTTCGGCACGGAAGGCCTCCAGCCCCCATTCATGGACTAAATATTTCATGCGGGCAAACTTACGCTCGCTACGATTTCCATAGTCGCGCTGAATCGTGATAATCGCTTCGAGCACTGCCTCCAATTGCGGTGGCTGAACGTCGCCGAGCCGTTGCGCCAAAAAAGGACGAGTGGCCTTAACCCCGTGCGAATGGCCTAAACCGCCTCCCACCAATAACGAAAATCGGCCTATACTGCCATCGGGGTCAACATGCGCGACCACCCCAATGTCATGGGTATAAATATCGGTACAGTTGTCCCCCGAAATAGCGAATCCAATTTTGAACTTTCTCGGCAGATAGGCGTCACCATAAAGAGGCTCAACCTCAGAGTCGACTTGAAAGACTTTCTGTTGGTCAACAAACAGCTCAAGATAAGCCGTACTCTCGGGGCGAAACTTCATAGCCAACCGTCTAACGATGTCCCGCAAATGGTCTCTCGGACCTCCGTGGTCTGGTAGGGGACACGACATCACGTTACGGACCACATCACCACATCCACCGAGACTGGTCATACCGAGGGTCGATACCGATTGCACTAAAGTCGTTAAATCCTTCTTTGTGACCCCATGCACTTGTACCGCCTGACGGGATGTCAGTCGCAGATGACCCTCGCCAATCGTCTCTAAAAGATTCATGATGGCAAGATACTGTGCTGCCGAGATGTCCCCCCCGGGCGTAGCCACACGCACCATAAATGACCATTCGGGACTTTGCTGAGACAGTTTTCGTTCCCGTCTGCGATCACGATTCTCTTGCTGATACATGCCAAAGAATTTCACTAACTGTTGATTGTCAGCATTCAGGCCAGATTCCGGATTGTTGTAGAGATCCTCAAACACCGTACCGCGCAGATAGCGGCTTGCCACCTTGATCGCCTCCACTGATTTCGCCATGAGATTCCTCCCCCCAAAACTATTTTCCCCATTATATTTATCATTTCCCATAAAGTCTATGGATTAACTAGTCTATAAAGAAAGGTTGTTAAGTACCCATTGCTAATCGTCCATTAATATTTACTTCTCTACAGAATATCAATAAAATACTGAGTAGTTTCTACTCTTTATTAATTTTCTGCTTAACTTTTTATCTATGTTTCTTGGGCAGTAGTACTAAAGTTGTAGCGCGACTAGGCCTCTTGCAGGATTTCTTCCGCCCAGGGGCGGCGGCACAATGAATACACACACATCATGGTCATAGCGGTTTTTCAAGCCAAGGAGGTTGTCCACTCAATGAATATGTCATCTTACTCATGACATTCCAACATTGCTTGCCACAAGCACCATCCATTACTGAGCGCCCTAGCGGAACGATTAACCGAGGTGAAATCCGCGATAAACAACCCGTCACGCCCTAAGGCACACCTCAAAATGGTCGCGGTAGCCCCCCGATCCTCCGGCGGAGGACACCGGCGTCAGTCTTCTGGTCAGCAGCGCCCCTATCCGGCGCCACCGCGACCGACTCTACTCTTTTCCGGCACATTGAAGCTATGGATCCACAACTAGAACATGCCAAAGAGTGGTCGATGAACCCTCACTGGGGGAGAACTGTTCTCTGGGGCCGCACCCGAAATTCTGTACTTTTCACTACAGCACGGCCACGACCAGCAAAATGAAGAGGACATAAAAGAGCCCGGCAGCAAATAGCTCCCCCACTTGGAGAATGCCGTCTCGGGAGCGCTGAAAGATCCATAACGCCGCCAACCATGCCAAGATGGCGGTCACCATCTCCCACGTCGAAAATCGCCAGGGGGTAAAGAGAATGCCAATCGCCGGCACCAGGGAAGCCTGAAACGCCATGGCCCCCGTCACATTGCCAACCGCCAGGCGATCTTTGCCCCGACGGATCCAAATCACGCTATTGAGCACCTCAGGAAGTTCCGTGGCAAGTGGGGTGACAATGACCGCCACTAAAAATCCGGCGATATGGATCCATCCCGTCACCTGTTCCAAGGCACTTACAAAAAAGTGGGCGCCTACAATGAGCCCGGACAAGGCCACAATGACTTGGAGTCCGACCATCATCCGATTAGGCCGGGGTGATCGAGAAAAATGCAAAGGAACCTCTGGGGGGCCGGTCAATTCGTCAATGGACTTCTGCACGTGTACCAAGCGCCAGGCATGAATCCCATAACTCATAACCAGGACGAAAGCCATCACTGGATGAATCTTCGCTGGCAAAAATGCGGAAATAATGGCGAGCAAGAAGGCCCCAAGGAAAAATCGCAAGTCTTGCAACATCGCCGGATTAACCACTTTCAGTCCGCTCGCGGCTCGTCCGTTCGCAAAGAGCCCGATGCCGATAATGCTAAATCCCAGTGTTGCCAGCATAAATGGGGCTCCCAATATCGCGCCCAAGCCTATGGCCTCATGCGTCGATGAGGGACGAGCAAAGACAACCGCCATTAAGGGAACCAAGGTTTCCGGGAGCGCTGTGCCCAATGCCGCCAAAAGCGATCCGGAAACCCCTTCTCCTAGTCCCCATTGGTACCCCAGCCATTCCACACTGTTGGTGAAATAATCGGCTGACAGCACGATTAATACCATGCCTAATAGCAACACCACCACGAAGGACATCCTCAACCTCCCACCCTAGTATATGGAAGGCGGTGCCTGTCAGACCTGGCCGAGCGAAGAAAATCCTTCTTGACTTAATGCCGCATAAACCGCGATCGCAACCGCGTTGGAAAGATTTAATGAGCGCACCGTCGTTAACATAGGAATCACGCGACGCGACTCTGGATAGGCGTTCAGGAGCGACTCGGGTAAGCCAACCGACTCCCGCCCGAATACCAGCGCGTCATGCAGTCCGTATGACACATCGGTATAGCGCACTCCGCCATGTGAAGTGAAAAGATGCCACTGACCGACGTCCCCTAATTCCTCGACTAACTGGTTCCACGATGCATGCACTTTCACATCGACCAAATGCCAATAGTCCACCCCAGCTCGCTTTAAGTAGCGATCGTCTAATGAAAAGCCCAAGGGTTCAACCAAGTGCAATGTGGTTCCCGTGGCCGCACAGGTTCGAGCAATGTTGCCTGTGTTGGGGGGGATTTCTGGCTCCACTAATACCACATGCACTACGCGTTCGCCTCCGTTATATTTCGATAGCCATCCGAATAGCCCATAGCGTTCTGCTTATCTTCCAAAAACATCCGCACACTGTGAATCCTCGAAAGACCTCCTCTAAGGCTAACGAGTGTCGTGGGGTCTCGACCGACGTGCGCATCCCTGCATCATGTCCTCTTACCTGAAGCCCGGCTGCTTCCCCTAAACGCCCGTTCATGTAAGAGGGATAAGAGTCGCTGCGCCACGGGACCAGATGTGTCAGCGATGCGTCGACCATCCACGGTCGTAATCGGAAGCACTTCCGTCAATGTTCCCGTCAGGAAGATTTCATCGGCCGCATACATGGCGTCCACCGGAAAAGGTTCCTCGATCACGGTATAACCGTGCTCTCGCGCCAACTCCACAACAACCTGGCGCGTAATTCCGGGAAGGATATAGTTCGACACCGGGGCGGTATAGAGCAATCCGTTTTTTACCATAAATACATTGGCCGACGTCGCTTCCGTCACCATGCCGTCGCGCACAAATATCGCCTCGAACGCGCCGGCTGCTTGCGCCTTCCCTTTGGCTAGCACATTCGGTAAGAGACCAATGGTTTTAATCCATACTTTGGCCCATCGGTCATCCGCCACCGTAATCACCGATATTCCCGCATTGACCATCTCTTGGGAAATCGGTGTCACGCCTCGTATCCACATCAATACTGTGGGAGCAATACTTCCCGGAGGCGGCGGTGCGTGAGTGCGGCGCTGAGTTCCTCGTGTCACTTGGATATAGAGCGCCGCTTCTTCCTCTGCTGCTGAGCTTAACAAATGATCTCGCGCCGATGTTAGCTCCTCAAAATTCACGCCTTCGATGCCAACGCCTTGAAGGCTCCTTTTGAGACGGTTCATATGACGATCCCATTCAAAAGGCTGATGGTGATAAATATGAACCACTTCATAGACCCCGTCGGCAAACAGAAAACCGCGATCGTCAATGGACACAAAAGCCTGGCTTTCGTCAACAAATTTCCCATTTAAGTAGACTAGCACCATTCAATCCCCTTTTATGCAAAATCGGATACCTACCCCGAGGCGGTCCTAAAACCGCCCCATGTGTTCCGCCAGTATTTCGTGCGCCTCTTCTGCCTCACCCTCGGGCACACGGACTTCAATACTTCCGCGGCCGTCCTCGCTGAGCTCGACAACTTTCGTTGTCACTAAAAGGCCTTCCGTTGAGAGCAACTCTTTCACTCGCTCCGCTACCGCCATACTAGGTGCTATGTAGACCACCGTCCACACCGTCGAATGACCTCCTTTGTCCTTCAAGACCCCAGTATCCCAATTTTTGGGGAGTCGACACTCCCCTCAACAGCAGCTCGCCTCAACACGTTGTGAAAGGGAAGTTAGGGATTGTGCGCCTATTTTCCTGCTTTGTTGACCATTTAATTTTTAGAACTCCATCGGAACCTCGATCTTTTCGCCATTTTGTTGCTGCGCTTCGTCTCCCGTCTTCAATATCGACAGCACCGCCGCAATGAAGGCTAATGCTGCCAAGAATAACAGCGCATAGCGAATGGTGGGTACCCACGGTGCCCGTGGGCCGCCGTTCATACGACCCCCATAAGCCAGTAAAAAGCCCGCCATCAGCGTGCTCGACACTGCAGTCCCGAATGCCATTCCTAGGGATCGAGCCATATTGAGAATTCCTCCACCCACCCCAAGACGCGTAGAGGGCAGAGAGCCCATGACAGAACTGTTATTCGGAGGAGTGAACATTCCGAGTCCCACACCCACAAATAATAGGCCTAACACCACCACGATGAGATCGGAATGAATCGAAATGGTAAAGGCGATCAGTGCTGCTCCAAGCGCACTCACGAACATCCCCACAGTGGTCAACATCCGTGGACCATATCTATCCGCCAATCCGCCAGCCTTCGGGGACACTACGGTCATGCCGATGGGTACCGCTGTCAGCAAGAGCCCGACAATGGCCGAGGGGAAAAGACTCACTTTCTCAAAGAAAAACGGCATTAGAAAGAGCACCCCAAACATCACTAGATAGCTTAATAATCCAGTCACATTGCCCATCGTAAAGACCCGAATCTTAAACAGCGCCACGTCCACCAAGGGAGCTCGAAAACGCTTTTCTCGCAGGATAAATGCGGCAATCAGCACCACGGTGGCCAAGAATAACCCGATCACTTCAGGAGAAAACCACCCTAGGGTGGGCGCCTCCGTCACCGCCATCATCAGCGTGACTAATGCCGGACTGAACAAAATGGCTCCCCACCAGTCAAAGGTGGTTTTGCCACCCAGCATCTTGTCCTTAGGCAAAATCAAGGCCGCCATCACGGTGCCAATAATTCCAACCGGCACATTGACATAAAAAATAGCCCGCCAGCCAAAGAGTGCAATCAGTGCACCTCCGACTGCCGGGCCGACAGATAGTCCGACGGCCTGTGCTGAACCTTGAATGCCAATCGCTTTTCCCCTGATATTCGGGGACACCGTGGCGGTAATAATCGCCACCGAATTGGCCTGCAACATTGCTGCCCCTGCCGCTTGAAATACTCGCGAAATTATGAGGAACGTCATGCTGGGGGCAGCACCACAAGCGGCTGACCCGACAATAAACACGAGAAACCCAAAGGTATATAATGGCCTTCTCCCAATCATATCGGCCAAGCGGCCAAAGAGAGTTAATAAAGTAGCTAATGTTAACAAATACGCAATCAAAACCCAGCCGGCCGTGCTCGCTGGCGCTCCAAAATAGCGCGATAACTCCGGTATCGCCACGTTCACAATGCTGGCGTCCACGGCCGCCATAAATGCTCCTATACATACCGTCCCGACAACTAACCAGGTATAGTTTGGGCGGGACGTAAACTTCTCTGACGGCAATGACTGCCATAGAGCGCGGACGCCCGCAGGTCGTGAGGCGTCGCTCGGCATAAAAATCCCTCCCCATGAAGGCAACAAAATAACGAGAACCGAAGCAAATCGGTCCCTATGGGCTCATTATCCCACCGACCGCTCAATAAATCTACCGTTTACCGCCCATCTTCACTGCAGTAGGGCCATTCGATATTCCGATGGCGATGCCTTACTAGCAATGCCTCCGCACATCAGGTAAGCTTTGGGTACTAGAAGAATTCCCCGACTTAAGTCAGAAAATCCGGAGGGCTTCATGCCATTTGATGCTTTAATGATGCGTGCCATCGAGTCACGCTTTTCGTCTCGCCTGTTGGGTGCCACCTGCGTCAACATCGAGCAAGGACAAGACCGGTGGCTCATGACCATACGTCATCACAATGAGGTGGAACATCTCTTGCTGGTATTATCGCCCGGTGTGCAGCGCTTTCACGCGTCTCGGATGACCCGTTTGGATTCGAAGAAGCCTTTAGTACCGTGGCTAAAACGGCTCTTGCCTTTTAGCATTCTAGATATTTATGTCCCGCCCTTCGAACGGGTCATGATTCTCACGATCGAACATCGCGATGACTGGAACGTCCCAGTGCATTCTAAACTTGTCGTGGAGTTAGCTGGCCATTTGACGAATCTCATTTTGCTCGATGCAAACGACCTAGTCGTCGATGCTTGGCGCAAGATTGCCCCCGGCCGACCGGGCCGAGCAGTCTTTCCTAAGAAACCGTACATTGCTCCACCAATGGTGGCCAATCCCTTAGAGACGCATCATGTTAAAGACCTTCCGCCGTGGGCACATCAATGGATTGGCGAAGGTGGCAGTTGGGATAGGCTCTTAGAGGACTTTTCTCGTGGTTTCCCCGAAGGCGCCTATCTCCATCGCGCGTCAGGACTCGAAGATATCTGGGTCTATCCTCGCATAGGATTCGAGACACAATTTACGGACAATCTTGAATTAAGCCTCGATGCGGTATTTTTCACACGTGAAATTCAACGTCAAGAAGACGCTCTTCGCCACCAATTGGTGGCGCAAATTGACCGTCGACTGCATCAGTTGGCCGAGAAACTGGCAGACTATCAAGTCGACCAAAGTACTGAGGGAGAAGCGTCACGGCAACTCGGCGACCTCTGGCTGACCTATCAGTACGCCTTTAAGAACGATCCGACGCTCCGCCAACTGGAGGTTTTCGACAGTGCCGGACAGTCGATCGAGCTGATACTGCCTGATGACGAACGTCCCAGCGAACAAGCCGCCAAACAATATCGTCAGTTTAAAAAGATTAAGGCTCGACAAGCTGCCATGGCACGCATTGTTCCCCTACTGACCAGCGAGCAAAGTGCTCTCGGATCACTACGGCAAGAGGCGACGACTCAACCACATCCGCTGAACTGGTATAAGGAGATGCTGAAGAGCCAATCCTCCCCATCACAAGCCAATACCGAGCACTTACCATATCGCCGATTTCTTAGCCGGCATGGTCTAGAAATATGGGTGGGCCGCAATCGCGATGAAAATGCCCATCTTACCTTTCGCAAAGCGCGTCCGGATGACTTGTGGTTTCATGCCAAGCAAGCCCCCGGATCGCACGTCATCTTAGCCTCGGGTAAAAGCAATCCCGATTTAGAGGATGTCTTGGATGCCGCTCAACTGGCGGTGTTTTTCAGTAGTGCCAAAGACTCATCCAATGTCCCCATTGATTACACCCGCCGTAAATTTGTCCGCAAGCGCCCGCACGCTGAACCGGGACAAGTGCTCTATCAGCGAGAGAAAACGCTCTATATCACCCCTGATGAAGAGCGTCTCAAACGGCTGGGGGCGATGAGCGAAAAACTTATTGATGGCTAAGATTTTGGTCGCTGCAAAGGAACTCCTTTGGCACATAAGGGGCACTCTTGAGGATCCCAATTGGGGATGCCCGAGATCCGCACCAATGCTTCAAGCGGCTTGTCAAATGCTAGCGGTCCAGACCGGCGATCGACCATCGCCCCCACGGCCTTGACCACACCGCCGGCCGCTTCTACAGCATGAATCACTTTCGCCACTGAGCTTCCCGTGGTCACCGCATCTTCAACCACGACACAGGATTCGCCTGGGGAAAAGCAAAACCCTCGTTTAAAGACCATTTCTGCACCATCCCCTTTCTCCGCGAAAAGCACTCGTGCCGTCGGCCAGTGTCTTCCCACGGCATAGGCAGGGATAATACCGCCCACGGCGGGACCCACTACTGTCCGAGCTTCATAGGGTTCTAACCGTCCCGCGAGCTCGCGCGCCCAAACGTCCAGTACCGCAGGCCGCTCTGTCAGGCGCGCCAACAAAAAAAACTGATCACTATGGCGACCTGTCGTGAGTAAAAAGTGCCCTTTCAAATAAGCCCCTAGATCTTCCAAATGCTGCAGTGCCGACTCCACACTAAAGCCGTTTTCCATGAGTCTCTCACTCCTTTACTATTCTTCTTGCATGGCATATCGAAATCGTTCTAATGTCTCTAAGGGATGGTCAGACTGTGTGATGGAGCGCCCAACCACCAGGTCCGTCGCTCCCCGACGCACCGCTTCCCTGGGTCCGATTACTCGCCGATGCCCTCCGGTAGTCTCATCAGACATGCGCACACCGGGGACCACAATCCTCGCACCGGGCCAGAGATCCCGAATCGTTGGCACTTCATCACCTGCTGCCACGACGCCGTCAATCCCCGCCTCGCGCGCCAAGCGGGTGCGACTAGCGACCAAGTCTCTCGCCGTCTCATGAATCCCACCTTGCATGAGTACAGCATCATCAATACTGGTCAATACGCTGACAGCCACTAATCCCATCGTGCCTTGAGACTGTCGGGCTTCAACCAACATGTCGAGTCCGCCTGCGGCATGGATGGTCAGAAGCTCCACACCCAAATCTCGAACGGCAGCGACTGCCCGCGCTACGGTGCGTGGAATATCATGACATTTGAGATCTAAAAACACGTGGTATCCCCGACGGGATAACTCGCGGACATATTGCGGTCCTAAACGGTAAAAAAGCTCCATCCCAATTTTCACGTCTTTATGGGGGAAAATCCTCTCTAAAAACTGATCACACTCGGCTTGGTCGGAAAAATCCAGGGCCAAAAAGAGTCGTGCCTCGCGCATAGTTATCCTCCTATGTCAATTTAGGTTTCTTGAAGTGCGCTCCCTACCGCTTCCTGGGGGGTTCGAAAGCCATAATGTTCTAGGGTTGCTGGCAATGCCTCAATAATCTCTACCATCCGTTCAGGATGCTGAAAGGTGATGCTCCCCACCATGACGGCGCTGGCACCTGCCATCAGGAACTCCACCACGTCTTCAGCAGTGGAGATCCCCCCCATGCCAATCACGGGTACCTTGATTCGCGAGGCGATTTCATAGACGATGCGCACCGCAATGGGCTTAATGGCAGGACCAGACAGCCCACCGGTTCGCCCTCCTAGGGCAGGGCGACGATGCGGCATATCGATGGCCATCCCGACCAAGGTATTGATGGCAGAAATCATGTCGGCGCCAGCGGCCACTGCTGCTTCGGCGATGACCCAAGGTTCGGCCACATTGGGAGACACCTTCACCATGATGGGTTTGTCGGTCACCTCTCGCACCGCTCGCGTCACCGCAAAAGCGGCCTCTGGATCATGACCAAAACTGATGCCGCCTTCTTTGATATTGGGGCAAGAAATATTGATCTCAAAGGCATCCACACGCGGCTCCTGGGTCAGTCTAAGCGCCACATCGCGATACTCCTCGACTGTATGACCGATAATATTGGCGATCACTGTGGTATCGACCGTATTCAAGAAAGGAATGTCCTCTTCCAGAAATGCTTCCATGCCGGGATTTTGCAAGCCAATCGAATTCAACAAACCCTCTGGAGTTTCCCAAACTCGCGGCGGAGGATTTCCTCTCCATGGTACCGGAGAAATCCCTTTAACACTGACGCCCCCTAAACGATTAATGTCCACATATTGCGCATACTCCGGACCAAATCCAAAGGTTCCCGAGGCGGCCATAATGGGATTTTTCAATACGAACCCCCGTGGTAACTCCACCTTTAAGTCCATCACAGTGCCAACTCCTCTTTCAAAAACACCGGGCCATCGGTACACACCCGACGATATCGGGGACCCGCTTCATCGATAGGTTGCGCCGGAACCACACACGCCAAGCACGCCCCAATACCACAACCCATCCTTTGCTCCAACGCCAATTGCACCCGCCCGCTGTGATCTTCCGCCGCCTCACTTATCGCTTTCAACATCGGAGTCGGGCCGCACGCCATGATTTCTCCATCGGGAAAGCGCTGCATCCATTGCATCACCGGGGCCAATACGGTCCCCGGCTGTCCGAGACTGCCATCATCGGTCGTCACGAGAGGGGTGACCCCGCATGTCTCGAAGTCCTGTTGCATAATGAGATAATCTCGGCTGCGCGCTCCCAAGATGGCCATCGTTGGCCCTTCATGCTCTTCCTGATAGCGTTCGAGAGCCGCATAGACGGGAGGAATCCCCACGCCTCCACCCACCAAGAGCCACGGCCGATGAGACTCCGGAGCCGCAAACCCTCTTCCCAGCGGTCCCAAGACGTTGAGCCGTTCATGGGCAGTCTTCGCGGCCATAAAGGCGGTCCCTCGACCCACCACTTGGAGTAGGATCCCCACCTCATGGGTGACTGGATTAATTCGCGAAAACGAGATAGGACGACGCAATAATCCTGGGGTAAGGACGTGACAAAATTGCCCAGGTTCCGCTTTGGCCAGCTCCGTACTTTTCACAATCAACTCGACGTGGTCTCGCGCCACGGGACGATTTTCGATAATCTCTACCTCAAACGCTTGCGCCATCGTGCCATCCTTTCCGCCACTCGTTCAATGAATGCACCTGAAATGGATTGCGACTACGGCCTTTTAACGCATCAATCGCGGCTGCCACGGTGTCGAGCGAGGTAAAGCACAAAATCCCGCGCTCAACCGCGGTTCGGCGAATGAGAAATCCTTCGCGCTCTCGCTGACCTCCTTGGCTAATGGTGTTGATCACCAGTTCAAACTGGCCATCGCGAATCATATCCACCAAGTGAGGACGCCGCTCTCCAATGCGATAGACCGGAGTGGCAGGGATACCGTGGCTCGATAAGAGGGCGAGGGTTCCGGTGGTGGCATACAGGTGATAGCCCAGTTCCGCTAAACTGCGTAACATTGGCAAGGCTTCCGCTTTATCCACGTCCGCAATGGTCACCAAAATTTTTCCACCTGCCGACAGGCGAAAGCCACCCGCCACCAAGGCACGATAGAGCGCATGTGACACGTCGACATCAATGCCCATAACTTCTCCTGTCGATTTCATTTCCGGTCCTAGCGCCGCATCGACTTGCCCCAACTTGGAAAATGAGAAGACGGGCAATTTGACCGCATAATAGTCAGGCATCGTCATGAGCCCTTCTGGCACGGTATCAGGGAGTTTGCCGGTCAAGGCCACATCAATGGCCCATTCCACTAAGGAAACGTGGGTGGCCTTAATCAAGAAGGGGACCGTGCGACTTGAACGAGGATTGGCCTCAATCACAAACACCTCGTCCTTGACCACCACAAATTGAATATTTAATAGTCCCTGAACTGGAAGTGCCTGACACAACAGCGTGGTAATGCGGACCACCTCGTCAATCACTTTCTTTGAAGCGCGAATAGGAGGGAGCACCGCCACGGAATCGCCGGAATGCACCCCGGCCCGTTCCACATGTTCCATGATGGCAGGTATGACCACCCTCTGACCGTCGCTCACCGCATCCACTTCCAGTTCCAGACCACTCATATAGCGATCGATGAGTAACGGACGTCCCACGGCAATTTCCCGCGTCTCAAGGAGATAGCGCTTTAGCGCTTCGGTATCATCGATAATGCGCATCGCGCGACCGCCCAAGACGAATGACGGTCGCACCAAGACCGGAAATCCCAATTCTTCCGCGGCCTCGAGCGCCTCACTGGTAGTGGTTGCTGTGCGACCCGGCGGTCTACGTATCCCGTGCTCTTCGAGCAATTGGTCAAATTGCTGGCGATCTTCGGCCCGCATCAGCCCCTCCAGAGTGGTGCCGATCAACGGCACCCCATGCTCCGATAAAGACTGGGCGAGATTGATGGCCGTTTGTCCACCAAATTGTACAAATACGCCGTCTGGTTGCTCCACATCCACAATGTTGAGCACGTCTTCCAAGGTCAACGGTTCAAAGTACAATCGGTCAGAGGCATTGAAATCTGTCGACACCGTCTCCGGATTAGAATTAATCATAATGGCGCGATAACCACGTTTTCTGAGGGCATTTAAGGCATATACACTCGCCGCATCAAACTCTATCCCCTGGCCAATACGAATCGGTCCAGACCCTAACACAATCATTTTTGGCCCCTCAAGGGGCATCGCTTCGGTACTTTCATCATAGGCGGAATAGAAATAGGGGGTGACCGCAGGAAATTCCGCCGCGCTGGTATCCACCATCCGATACCCGGGCACCAGGTTCTGGGCGATGCGCTCTTGACGCACGTCGTCTTCAGATATCCCCGCCAGTTCTGCCACCCGGCGATCAGGAATACCTAAACGTTTCGTCACAAGAAGCGTCTCACGCCAGGTCTCCGGATGTTCAAAAATTTGGCGCTCTTGCTCCACAATCCGCGCTAACCCTTGCAAAAACCATGGGGTAATATGCGTCTTTTTGGCCAATTCACGTACAGTTTGCCCTCGCCACAGTGCTTCGGCCAGATAAAAGAGCCGTTGGTCATTGGGACTCACACTCAATTCCTCTACCACCGCGTCAGAGGCATGCCGCTCGTCACCCCCGAGCACATCGATGCGACCCACCTCAAGTGACCTGACCGCCTTCTCTAACGCCGCCTCATAGGTGCGGTCAATGGCCATGACCTCGCCTGTAGCCTTCATTTGTGTCCCTAAACTGCGGTCGGCTTCGGGAAACTTATCAAACGGCCATCGGGGAATCTTCACTACCACATAGTCTAAGGCTGGTTCAAAAGCCGCACTGGTCTTTCCCGTAACCGGATTAGTAATTTCGGGCAAAGTGAGCCCGAGTCCAATCTTGGCCACCACCCGGGCAATCGGATAACCTGTGGCTTTGGAGGCCAGTGCTGAAGAGCGAGAGACGCGCGGGTTCACTTCAATGACCCGATATTCTCCATTGGGGTGTAAGGCAAACTGCACATTACATCCCCCCTCGATGCCGAGGTGATGCACAATGTCCAACGACGCGCTGCGCAGCCGATGATATTCACGATCGGTCAAGGTCTGCGATGGAGCGACAACAATGGAATCTCCGGTATGGACTCCGACAGGATCGAAGTTCTCCATATTACACACCACCACCGCATTACCAGCGCCATCCCGTACAACTTCATACTCTACTTCCTTGTATCCAGCAATCGACTCTTCCACCAATACTTGGGTGATGGGACTTTCCGCCAGGGCTTGCGGCAATCGCTGCAACAACTGTTCCTCGTTATGGGCAAAGCCTCCACCGCTGCCCCCTAAGGTATAGGCTGGCCTCAACACCACCGGATAGCCTAATTCGGCGGCAAATCGCAGCCCTTCTTCCACCGTAGTGACGGTTTTCGAGCGAGCAATCGGATGATGGCGTTCCACCATCAAATTGCGAAACGACTCTCGATCTTCCGCCATTTCAATCGACCGCAAAGAGGTTCCCAGCAGTTCAATCCCCAAGTCTGTCAGTACGCCAGCTCGTGCCAAGGCTGATACCAGATTAAGCCCCATTTGGCCTCCCAATGTGGCCAAAATTCCGTCGGGTCGTTCCTTACCCAAAACATAGGCCAAAAACGAAACCGTCAAGGGCTCGATGTAGACCACATCAGCCACCGAAAGATCGGTCATAATCGTGGCTGGATTGGAATTGACCAAGATGACCTCGACACCTTCTTCTTTCAGTGCCCGACAGGCTTGCGTTCCAGCATAGTCAAACTCCGCGGCCTGTCCAATAATGATCGGCCCCGAACCAATGACTAAGACGCGTTTCAAATGGCTCCTCTTAGGCATGATTCTCCTCCTCAGGCCGTACTTTGGCCAAAAATTCATCAAATAAGTAGAGTGAATCCGAAGGCCCTGGCCCAGCTTCAGGATGGTGCTGTACCGAAAGGATGGGCCGTTCTTTGTGTTCGATGCCTTCGATAGTCTGATCATGCAAGTGCGTCAAGCGCATATCATAACGATCGCTTAAGGATTCCGCGTGGACGGCATATCCATGATTCTGCGACGTGATGAGCACGCGCCGATGGCGATGATCGTAAAGCGGATGGTTGGCACCGTGATGACCAAATTTCAGGGGATATGTGGTGGCCCCTTCAGCCAGGCCAATGAGTTGATGTCCAAGACAAATCCCCAACGTCGGATAGTGGTCGAGCGCATAGCGCACCGTAGGCAGCACCTCGGGAATGCTTTTGGGGTCCCCCGGGCCATTCGACAGCACCACTCCATCAGGCCGACTGTTGCTGAGGTCCTCAGCCGTCGCATTAGCCGGTAATACCGTGATGTGTACTCCCCGGCGAGTCAATTCGCTGAGAATAGAATTTTTCACACCGTAGTCCATCACCGTAATGCGTGGAGCCGCGCCGTCGCCGTCGATGTCATAGGCTTGTGGAGTGGTCACTTGATAGACTGCCCCCGTCAAGTCATAGTCTTGTAGCACTTTAAGCGCGTCTTTTACCTCATGTTGCTCTGATGCCAACACCGCCTTTTCGGTGCCACGGTCGCGAAGGTATTGTGTCAATGCCCGGGTATCCACGCCGATTAAGAGCGGTTTTTTGTGGGTGGCGAGATAGTCCTTTAATGAATGTGCGCTGGGATAGTGGGAGGGCTCCTCCTCTAATCGATGCACGATCAGCCCTTCCGCCCAGGGAAAAAGAGACTCCGATGCTTCATCCAGCGTCCCGTAATTGCCTATTAACGGAAAGGTCAACACCACAATTTGTCCAAAATAGGAGGGGTCCGTCAGAATTTCTTGATAGCCCGTCATGGCAGTATTAAACACCACCTCACCGCGCGCTATGTGGGTCGGATCTCCCACATAACCCCCTCGAAAAATCGTTCCGTCAGGAAACGCTAGATAGCCCTGCATCCTGTACCTCCCCATCGCGCATTTTAAAGTGGCCATCCACCATTGTGGCCACGGCTCGTCCCACCAACCGTTCTCCTTCAAAAGGCGTGTTATGTCCTTGAGAGACAAAGTCCGCACTATGCACCGTCCAGCCGACTTTGGGATCAAAAAGCGTCAAGTCGGCCACCTCCCCGGGTATAAGCCCCCCATAGTGCAGCCCCAACACCCGGTCAGGACCCGTCGTCATTAAGCGGAAGGCGTCAAGCGGGGTCATCAATCCTGAACTGACAAGGGTGGTCATTAAGGTAGCCAAGATGGTTTCGAGTCCACTAATACCAAACGGAGCAGACACGTAAGGGAGCGCCTTCTCGTCACGGTGATGGGGTGCATGATCACTGGCCATTACTTCGATGAGTCCGCGTTTGACGGCTAAAAGCAGTTGCTGTCGCGTCGCGTCCCCCCGCAAGGGCGGATTGACCTTGGTGACCGCATCATAGCCAAAACGCTGTAGTGCTTGGTCCGTCAAAAAGAGATGGTGCGGCGTCACTTCAGCGCTGACATGATACCCATGATCGTGCGCATACTGGATGGCCTCAAGACTTTGCACCGCAGAAACGTGCGCCACATGGAGGTATCCTCCGGTCAATCCCGCTAGGAGAACATCGCGCCACACCATAATGGCTTCGGCGGCTTCAGGTGTTCCTGGAATCCCCATCACGTCGGCAAGCTCACCTTCGTGCACACTCGCTCCCGACGAGAGGTCGCGATCCTCAGCATGGTTAATGATGGGAGCCCTCAGCGTGGTGGAATAGGAGAGGGCGGCCCGCATTAAACTACTATGCCTAATCGGCACTCCATCATCAGAAAAAGCGCGCGCCCCTCTCTCCCACATGCGGTAAAGGTCGGCCAACTCTTCTCCACGACTCTGCACCGTCACGGCTCCGATGGGAAATATGCGGGCCAAGCCAATAGCCGCGGCGCGGCTCTTCTGCCACTCCATCCACTCGGGCAAGTCCTGCACCGGATCGGTATTGGGCATGGTGGCCACCGCCGCCACGCCCCCCTTCACGGCCGCTTGACTTCCGCTCAGCATATTCTCTTTGTGGGTTTGGCCCGGTTCGCGAAAGTGTACATGCATATCAATCAGACGCGGAATAATCCATAACCGCTCGGCATCGATCACCTCATAGGGCACTTTCTCTAACTCTCGAGCATGGACAATGCGCCCCTCATATATCGCCACATCCGTGCCGCTTTGGTCTATCCCTCGATAGGGATCGATAAGTCGTCCACCGCGAATCAGTACTCCATGACTATCCATGACGCCCTCCCTCCCCAATGATGGCCTCTAGAACAGCCATGCGAACCGCGACCCCATTTTCGACCTGTGCCATGATGTGCGCCGAGGCGCTCTCCATCACATCGGAATCAATCTCGACGCCTCGATTCTGCGGACCCGGATGCAAGATCAGCACCTCTTTGGAAAGCCCTTCATAGACCTGTCGCGTGATACCCCAGCGTTCCCGATATTCTTCCTGTGATGGCATTCCGAATAGGGATTGGCGCTCTTTTTGAATGCGTAACACTTGCAGTACGTCGACATCACGCAAGGCTTCATGTAGGTCCGCGGTAATCTCCACCTGTGACGACAGAGAGCGGGGCAAAAGGGTGGGCGGTCCAACCAAGGTCACTCGGGCGCCTAACGCGAGAAATCCGAAGAGATCAGAGCGTGCCACGCGGCTATGTAGGATATCTCCCACAATCACTACCTTGACTCCCTCCACCGTGCCCTTGGCCTCCATCACCGTCAGAAGATCCAAAAGCCCCTGCGTCGGGTGTTCGTGAAATCCATCGCCGGCGTTGACGATGGGTACCTTGAGATATTGCTGTAACTGCTGCGGCACACCGGAAGCACTATGGCGTACCACCACCAAGTCGATATCCATGGCTTCGAGGTTTAGCGCAGTGTCATGTAACGTCTCGCCCTTGGTCACGCTGGAGCTAGAGCCTTGAAAGTTAATTACGTCCGCCCCCAGGTACTTTCCGGCCAATTCAAACGATGTTCTGGTCCGCGTACTCGGCTCGAAAAATAGATTCACGAACGCTTTGCCCCGCAGGCTCGAGCCCTTCTTCACCGAATTGTGCAGAATCTCCTCTTTGAGCGTCTTGGCTCGATCGGTCAAGGCCAGAATATCTTGTCGTGCAAGCCCTTCGAGTCCCAACAAGTGTCTAATGAATGATCCCTTCTTTCTCGACGTGCACAGCATCCTCACCATCCACTTCCGAAATCAAGACGCGCACCAGTTCATGTCGCGAGGTCGGAATGTTCTTGCCCACATAGTCAGCACGAATCGGCAACTCGCGATGCCCACGATCCACCAAAACGGCGAGTTGGACCAATTGAGGACGACCTGCGTCGACCACTAAGTCCAAGGCGGCCCGCACGGTGCGCCCGGTATATAAGACATCATCAACCAAAATCAGTTTCTTGCCGTGCACTAAGGCGCCGTCTCCCCAGTCACGTCGTGTCTTGGGATGCTCTCGGTCATCGCGATAGGGTTCAATGTCGATCGGAATGACCTCAGGTTGGCGACCTTCAATTCTCATGAGGTGGACCGCAATCCGTTCAGCTAAAGGCACGCCGCGCGTCCGAACTCCCATTAGCACAACGTTCTCAATGCCGGGATTCTTTTCAGCGATTTGATGCGCCATTCGCACCAACGCTCGTGACATGGTATCGGCATCCATAATCAGCGCCATGACATAACTCCTTTTGCTCATAAAAAAATGCTCTAACCCGCATATGGTCAGAGCGCATACATGCACCGGCTCCTTTCCAGTCTCGCGGGACTGGTATTAAAGGTCAGTGTTCCCGTTCCTAGTGTAGATCACTCTCCGAGACGGGTAAAGGTATAACGACAGATTTCTTGGACCCAATGTACATAGTCGAGGCGGGGCTACTATTCTGTATCTTCTTCGGCGTCATCACGAGCGAAACGAAATACCATCGTCGGTTCTGATGCCGTCTCCCCATCATCATGAATCGCGCGTCGTACGATAACGGCGAGGTGATGACGCTTGACGTTCACGTACCATTGCCCGCCTGGATAGCAGATGGCAATTGGCCCTTTCGGGCAGAGGTGAAGACAGGAAGACCGAATGACGCGCCATCTGAGGTCACGCTCCAATGTTTGGTGCGCTGCTCGGGCCACCCACCGAGATCCTCGCATACGACAGGCCGGGCCAGTGCAAATTACCAAGCGTCGTGGGGTCATGGTCTCATTCCCTCCCAATCTTGACCCTCATGTTACCCTAGAGATATGGGGGGATCCAAATGGCGCCGAAAGGCCGACGACCTTTCACTGCAGTAAAAATCATTGGTATCATCTTGATTGGCGTAGGGCTGGATGTTCTGTTAAACCATCTACCGATAAAGTTTCAGCATCATTACGGCGACCTTTTCAAAGCCGCGATCGTGCTTTTAGTGGGCGGTACACTGTCCTATTTGGTGGAACACTGGCTCGGACGCATCAACGCCAGTAACCGCATAGGTTCGCGCCGGGTGACGTCTCTTCGGTTTATGGCAAGGCTGGTGCTCTACCTCACATTTGCGAGCGCTCTCTTAGCGGCGTTTGGCGTTGGGCTTTCCTCAGTAATCTTTGGTTCCGCCTTTGTGACCGTCATTGTGGGACTCGCGGGGCAAAGTTTCTTTGCGAACCTGATTGCCGGGATTGGCATTGTCATATTTCATCCATTTGAAGTCGGCGACCGGGTCATGATTGTCGCCTGGCAATACCCGCTCTTAATGCCAACTTATCCTCACGAAGCCATTAAACCAGGGTATTCGGGCATTGTTACCGATATCAATCTCGCCTACACGACATTGGAAACCGATGAAGGAATCCCCATGATGTTGCCTAACGGCATCATTATTCAGGCGGCCATCCACAATCAACAGCGCCGTGAACGACAGCGATTCCGATTCCGATTCGACCTCGACATCGCAATCGACCCCGGCCACCTCATGCCTAAACTGGAAGGCGTCTTGAAAGACCTACCCTATCCGACCGAATTACGGCTAGTCGACGTCGGCGTCGCCACATTTTCGATTATTATCACGGGCGAGACCACGGGGAGACGAGAAGATGTGATTAAAAATGAAATTCTGGAGCATCTCATTCCCATGGTTCAGGCATCTAAGCTGCCGTCATCCTCGTCAACCAACTGATGCAACAATTCAGCGGTGGTGTAGGTGGCGTCTTCAGGATATACGCTCTCCGAGATGATAGCGGCATCTCCCCACCGTTTAATCACCGACCAATCATGCGGAGGACGCGCCCTAAAGCGCAGGATCTCCTCCGTGGTCGGATGTTGAAAGGTGAGATGACCCGCATGCAGTAGTTGGACGTTGGGGATTCCCGGAATGCGTCCGCCATAGGTGGGATCGCCCACCACGGGATGCCCGAGAGAGGCCAAATGCACGCGAATTTGATGGGTACGCCCAGTCTCCAAGGTACATTCCAAAAGGCTGACGTGACCCCAAGTCGCGAGGGTCCGATACTGGGTGCGCGCTTCCCGTCCTCCATAGACGATCGCCATGCGCAGACGATTTTTTGGATCACGTGCCATAGGGGCATCAATCCATGCGCTGGGCTGGACGAGCTGCCCTTTGACCAGAGCAAGGTATTGGCGCCTCACACGACGTTCCCGAATTGCCGTAGACAGTATCTCGGTGGCGCGGGTGGTACGCGCTAAGATTAAAAGCCCCGAGGTATCTTTGTCCAGTCGATGCACCACCCCGGGTCTCACTTCATTATCCACGCGCGGCAGCCACCGCGCCAAACGATGCACCACACTATCATCCCAATGTCCCGCGGATGGGTGCACCACGAGGCCCCTAGGCTTATTCACCACCATTAACACATCATCACAATAGAGCACCCAGGTCGGAAGACGGTCCTTTCCATCGTCATCTTCTTCGGGTAAAACCATGAGCTTTTCCTCAGGGACTATGGCCACGATGTCTTGCCCCACTTCCACCGCATAGCCGGACTTTTGCCGTCGGTTGTTAACGGTAATATCGCCCGACCCAATGCGCCGTTGCCAATAGGAACGGGAAAAGTCAGGCCATATCTGAGTGAGAAACCGGTCAAGCCGCATTCCGGCCAAATCTTCTGAGACTTTAGTTTCCCGCCTTGGCATCGGCCCGGTCCTTTCGCCAAAAGTCCAGAATAATGAGGCCAATCCCTACCACAATAGCGGCATCCGCTAAGTTAAATATGGCCCAATAGCGGAAGTGAATATAGTCCACCACTCGCCCTGCCACCATGCGGTCCCAAAGGTTCCCGGCCGTTCCACCGGCGAGTAGTCCGGCTCCCCAGAGAAAGGTTTTCGACACCTCATGGGCGCGAGCGACATAAATGGCCAACGCGATAAGGATAATAAATGCCACCACAATGAAGATGGGCGTCCCATGGCGAAGAATACTGAAGGCCGCTCCACTATTGGTAATGTAGGTAATCCACAAGACCGGCGGTAGAACCGGGATAGATTCCCCAATCGTCATATGCGTCGACACCAGCCCATTAAAAAAACGGTCCAATCCAAACACGATGATGGCTAAGGGAATCACCCACAGTCTCTTACGCATGAGCTAAAACCACCCGACAACGATGACACAAGGCGTCTTGACCCGATTCCTGACGCACATCCTCGGTATAGCGCCAGCAGCGCTCACAGCGCAGATACTGGGTAGGCGCGGCGACCGCCTCGAGCGTCTTTCCGCTTTGTACGGTCACGCGGGCCGCCAGCACCATTTCCGTGAGAAGCGCCACCTCATTTTCCGCTAATGGCGGATCGTCCGAGGGCAAAGTCAGGGTCACCTCGGCCTCGAGACCGTTGCCAATCACCTTCTCCACGCGCAATTGCTCCATCGATTTCAAAATGATTTCACGATAGCTCAACAGACGATCCATGAGATCGGCCTCTTTGGGTTCGATATCAATAGCGTAAGGCGCCATAAAGCTCGACAGGTGCACCGAGGGTGGCGCATCTGATGGCTTGATGGTGTGCTCATAGACTTCCTCACTCGTAAAGACCAATACCGGAGCGGCCAATTGCGTCAGCGCCCGTAAAATGTAATACAGCACTTTTTGCGTTTCGCGACGCAACTCATCATCGGCGTGTAGCGTATAGAGACGATCTTTCATGACGTCGAGATAAAAGCTGGAGAGGTCGGTGGTCATCAGGCGCACTAACCCGTGCACCATGGTATGAAAGTGATAGGCTCGATAGGCTGTCATGGCCTCATTTAAGAAGGCATTGACGCGAGCCAGCGCCCACCGGTTTAACGGATCGACCACCTCACCAGACGCGGGATGGGCGTCCGGCGTATAGTCATTCAAATTACCCAGCAAAAACCGGAAGGTATTGCGGATCTTTCGATAGCTCTCCGCCAATTGGCGCATGATTTCGTCCGAAATCCGCACATCGCCGCGAAAATCGGAGGTCGCTACCCAAAGTCGCAAGATATCACTCCCATAGGCTTTCACGATATCGAGCGGATCAATGGTGTTGCCGAGCGACTTGTGCATCTCCCGCCCCGACTGATCCAACACCATCCCATGGGTCATAACCATGTGGTAGGGAGCCCGTCCCGCACTGGCGACCCCGGTGGTGAGAAGGCTTTGGAACCACCCGCGATATTGATCGTTGCCTTCCAGCACCAAATCAGCGGGCCACTTAAGGTCCTGCCGTTCTCGCAATACCGCGGCTTGGCTCGACCCTGAGTCCATCCAGACGTCAAACACATCTTTTTCTTGCCGAAACTCACGACCATGACAGTGAGGACAGACGAATCCAGACGGCAAAAAGTTCTCCGCCGGTTGATCCCACCAAATATTTGAGCCCTCTTTCCCAATAAGCTCCGCAACCTGGCGCACTAAGCGAGAATCTAAAATTGATTCGCCACACCCCTCGCAATAGAACGCGGGGATCGGTAGCCCCCATACTCGTTGACGAGAAAGACACCAATCAGCCCGATCGGACACCATCGACCGCATCCGGTCAAATCCCCACTGCGGATCCCAGCGAACCTCGGTGGTGTTGGAAAGAAGTTCGTCACGAATGCCCCCGATATCTAAAAACCACTGACGGGTCGCACGATAGATAATCGGATTTTTACACCGCCAACAATATGCATATTGGTGTTCGTAATCTACAGCATATAAGAGCGCGCCGACTTCAAGCAGTTTGTCCTGCACCACGCTATTAGCCTTTTCGTAAAACAGCCCTTCGACGAGAGGCGTCCCCGAGACATAGTGTCCACGATCGTCCAGCGGCTGAACTACCGGAAGACCATAGCGCTTTGCAACCTCAAAGTCCTCAATGCCGTGTCCCGGCGCGGTATGCACCAGTCCCGTGCCACTTTCATCGGTGACATGCTCGCCCAGGATAAACGGCACCTCATGTCCGAGATACGGATGATGGGTGATGACGCCCTCTAACTCTTTTCCGGTAAAGTGGCCTACATCGCGCACCGCTGACAGAGAAAGGGTATTGAGCACAGTCTCCTTGAGGTTTTCTGCCACAAGAAGGAGGCCCTTTTCGGTGTCGACTACCACATACTGAAGGTCACTATGAAGAGCAATCGCCACATTGGCCGGAATGGTCCAAGGGGTGGTGGTCCAAATCACCGCCCGTGTCCCCTCCGGAAGCGGTCCTCTTCGTCGAGCATCTACGCTAAAAGCCACATAAATAGAGGGCGAACGATGGCCATGATATTCAATCTCGCCTTCAGCGAGGGCGGTTTCACAATGCGGGCACCAATACACCGCCTTCAACTCACGATAGATCAAGCCGCGATCCACCAAATCGGCAAATATTCTCAATTCAGCTTCTTCATACGACGGACTCATGGTCACATAGGGGTGCTCCCAGTCCCCCATCACCCCTAGTCGTTTGAACTGCTCAGTCATCACGCCAATATAGTACTCGGCCACACGAGCGCACTCGCGCCGCAATTCTAGCGGGTCAATCTGATGCTGAGATACCCCTAATTGTTTGAGAGCGCGCATTTCAATGGGTAACCCATGCGTGTCCCATCCGGGCACGTATACGGCATCATAGCCTTCCTGAGACCAATACCGATTAATCAAGTCTTTCAAAATTTTGTTTAAGGCAGTTCCGGCATGAATGTTGCCATTCGCATACGGAGGGCCATCATGCAATACAAACTTCTTCTGGCCGCGGCGGGCATCACGTTGCATAGAAAAAAGCCCCATCGATTCCCACTTTAAAAGACGCTCTGGCTCCTTCAGAGGCAAGTTCGCCTTCATGGGCAAGGCCGTTTTCGGTAAATTTAAGGTATCTCGATAATCCATAATTTCCTCCTCTTTCATTTTACGCGTGAATAAGCGCCCCTCGCTTATTGCAAGGGGCGCTCACGGCGTGGTACCACCCTCGTTCTCTAGAATCTCTAGAGCACTCCAGTACACTATAACGGGCGTACCCGGCTTCGCTAGTCCTGTGCTACACGTTTCACGTTGCTCTCTTGGGTGATAAGTGATCGTTATCCGGATTGACTCGCACCAACCGTCAATTCTCTGATTCCAGGATAGCCCACCCGTCCCAATCATCGATTTTACTTATGAGGCATTATACAATCTCCCTCATCGGAAAGCAAAAAACTTATCCCCTTGAGGAATCAATCGATTCCAGCGAAGATGGTCCACGCAGCTCAGGCAAAGAGGGAGAGGCTAATTCTTCGTGACTTAAAAGGGCGAGTTGTGATTCTAGTAAGCTTCGCACCCGCGCGCGAAATTGTTCCGTCTCACGCCGCAAGCGATCCAATTCACGGTACTGCTGCTCGACGTCGGTCTGAGCTTTCTTGATCAGTTCTCGGGCCCGGGTCTCCGCCTCTCGAACCACCAGTTCTGCTTCTTTTCGGGCCGCCTGTCTCATCTCTTCCGCCGTGGTTTGCGCCACCACTAATGTGCTCTGCAAAGTTTGTTCTATGGCCCGATACTGTTCAAGCTTCTCGCCCATACCCGAGGTGTTTTGCCGCAATTCGTCGTTTTCTCGAACCACCGCTTCATAGTCGCGCATGACTTCATCAAGAAATTCATCGACCTCATCCTGATTATAGCCCCGAATACTATTTTTGAATTCCTTGTTCGCAATATCGAGAACCGTTAGTGGCACAATCGACACCCCCTTAAATTCTAGCCAAATGCAAAAACAATGTATTAAGTAAGAAGGCCGCGATATCAACCAAGAAAAACCCAATCAATGGCGATAGGTCTAGCATGCCCATAAGCGGGATTCTCCGACGAATCGGACCCAGCACCGGCTCGGTCAGTCGCACAGAAAATCCCGCTATCCGGTTCCAAATCCCATCGGCTTTGGGGGGGAAAAACGACGCCACAATCCGTACAATCAGCACCACGTAAAATATTTTTTCCAAGAGCTCTACGGTTTCCGCCAAATGAAAAAATATGGTGCTGAGAGCAGGACTCACTTAGATAATCCCCTCATCCAACCCGGACTTTCCTCTTGTTCCTCACTCGCCACTTCCACGTTACTTGGGGTAATAAGAAAAATGTTATCGCCGACTTTGCGCAATCCACCGTCCAAAGCGTAGGCCACTCCCGAAAGAAAGTTCAACAGACGCTGTCCAGCTCGCTCCTCCGCCAGATCGAGGTTCACAATCACCGGCCGACGTCCCTTGACCTGGTCGGCAATAGCTTGTCCTTCCTCTAATGTCCTAGGATGCATTACGACCACTCGCATGTTGCTGCGCGATGTTGGCAAACTCACCACTCCAGCCCTCTTTCGCTTAGGCACTTCATCCTCCCAGTCGGCAGGGGGACGCGTCGGGTGCTCCGTCTCCGTCTCGTACTCGTCATCTTCGACTTCTTCCAGTCCCACAAAATTAAGAAACTTCCCCATCATACCAGCCATTGAATATCCTCCCTCGGTTCTATCCGATTCACCAAATTATTGCGCGGGACGCGGACCAAAGAGTTCCGTGCCAAGGCGAATCACCGTAGCACCCATCTCTAATGCCCATTCCCAATCCCCACTCATCCCCATCGATAGGTCGTTAAGTGGAGCCCAGGAAAATCCCTCCCTTCGACACATTCGCCACACGTCTACCATTTCCTGCATGTATTGGCGAATTTTTCGCCCTTCTTCGACAGAGTTTTCGCGTCTCGCCGGTAGCACCGTCATCAGTCCAGTCACTTGAAGATGCCTCATGGGCTCCAGGGCTTCGATAAATGTCTTTACCTCGTGGGGCGCCAACCCAGACTTCGTGGGCTCCCCGGCGATATTAACCTCTACCATAACCGCTTGTATTCCCTCACTGCGCTTATCCAACGCGTCCGCCAAATGCTCACTATCTAGAGTATCTATCGAGGAAAACAGCCCTATGCCATATTTTACCTTGTTGGTTTGAACATGTCCAATCGCATGTAGCGGCACGGGTGGTTTATCCTCACCCCACTTCATCCGCGCCTCTTGAATGCGATTTTCACCAATAATATCGGCACCCGCGGCCACCGCCCACAGCCCTTCTTCACGAGAACGGGTCTTCGTCACCGCCATAAGTTGCACCGCATCCCCAGGGCGAATAGCACCCATGCGGGCTTTCACGTGCCCCACCCGATCTTCTATGAAGGCTTTTTGAGACATATGTATCCCCCCATGCGACCGGTCACCCGCTTTTCGACGCGATAAGAAAAGAACAAATCGCGACGACAGCCCGTGCAATAGGGCGCCTCGATAATGTGGTCACTGGACACTCCGACCGCCTCTAGCAGCATCCGATTGGCCAAGTGCAAATCCAACCACCAATGCCCGTCATCCTTGAGCTGAAGCGGAGTCTCGCCGACCAAAGCCCGCACTGCCTCATAGACCGGACGGTCAATTTCATAACAACAGGGGCCTATTGATGGCCCCAATGCCACCAAAACGTCCTGCGGACCAATGCCCATTTCCTGCAATTCTTGCACCATCCGCTGCTGGATCAAAGCGACCGTGCCACGCCAACCGGCATGAAGAATACCGACCACTCTGGCACGCACATCGGTCACGTAAATCGGGACACAATCAGCGAACCCCATCCCTAAGACCACCGTCGCGTCACGGGTTAAGAGACCATCAGTAGCGTCGATCGCGTACCTACCGTCAAAACCTCGTCCACGATGCTCGGTTCCGACCCACTCAATGTGATTGTGGTGCACCTGGTTCGGCATGATCAAGTCCTGAAGGGGGCGCTCTACACTATGAAGCATACGACGCCGATTTTCCATCACCGAGGGCTCCATGTCACCGACGCCAAGCGATAAATTTAATGTATCAAACGGGGGGAAGCTAACTCCTCCAAGACGAGTGGAAAACCAAGCCTGTACCTGTGGATGCAGATCTAGTATCACGCGCCCCTCTGAAACCTGTACTTCCACATTCACACCCCCTCTGCTTTCTCTATTTTATCAAACCCAGCATCAATTTGAGTGCGAAAAAGTGCCAATGGCGCCAACAACGACAAGAGCTGGGCTTGCCAAGGCAAGCACCAGCTCCGCGATTTCTCTCTTTTGTTACGTCTAGGTCACATGGTGGGACTGGTCATAGGAGGCTTGCACCTCAACCAAAATGACATCTTGCCCGATTTTTTGAATTTGATCCCAATCAATCACGGTATCTCGGTCACGTCCAAAGAGGCCCAAAAACCGGCTCGCGCCCGGCACCACGACCGACTTCACCTGCCCACGTTCTAAGTCCAGTTCCAGATCGCCAATCAGCCCCAATCGACGACCGTCTACCACATTAATCACATCTTTCATCCGAAGCTCGGAGGTCTTCACCATGCGGCATCCCCCCATCACATACCTATGAAGCGGACGAGCGCCTCAAGACCTATTCGTGCAAAATAGTCAAAACCTCTCGTAACAACTGCGGCGATTTCCACGTCACGTGGATCGTCCCGGTACTCTTCTTCTGAGAGTGCTCTCTAGAATCTCGGCTCCTCACAGGGGTGGCACTAAGCGGCGTGGCGGGTTCGATAGGCGTAGGAACCGCTAAGGCATTGCCCATATCGATAAAACACAGAGACGGGAACAACACACACCACCAATTGTGTCCCTCCCCCTTCCCCAAGACGATCAAAAGTGCCTGATAGCGCCCGGCCGGCAAAACCCAACTGCCGTACGCTTTGGTCGGGAAGATGGTGCGGGTCCACTCCACCCGCGCCCGATACGATACATGATGGCGCGCTAAGACTCCATTAGCGACGCGATCCAACCGCTGTTTAAGCTCTTCGATTCGCTTGGCTGCCACCGACCGATTTTTGACCCCATTCAAATACGGGTCGAGCGTTTCTAATATTCGATCGCGTACCTGTAACTTTATCGCTTGGTCCACGGGGTTATCTGAATTGGCAATCACACGAAAACGAATGACTTGCGGTGTCGAGACGGTAATCGCACTCGTCGAGGGCACTTGACGCGAGGTCGATGAAAGCGGTGCCATCGACCATAGCATGGTCATCCCCAAAAGCCCCACTAACCACTGTTTAAGCCACATTACATATGCTTCCTCATGTGGGTTAAGGCCGCCTTTTCCAATCGAGACACTTGCGCTTGACTAATCCCGATTTCATCGGCCACTTCCATTTGTGTCTTTCCGTCAAAAAATCTCATCGTTAAGATCATCTTTTCCCTTTCACTGAGACGCCTCATCGCTTCACGGATGGCAATCCCCTCGAGCCAAGTCTTGTCCTGATTCTTCTCGTCGGAAATCTGGTCCATGACGAAAATCGGATCGCCACTATCGTGATAAATAGGTTCAAAGAGCGACATGGGCTCTTGAATCGCATCAAGTGCATACAGCACTTCTTCGCGTGGAACAGACAACTCGGCCGCAATTTCACTAATGCTCGGTTCCTTACTGAACCGATGTACCAAATGGTCCCTCACCTGTAGTGCCTTATAGGCGATATCCCGCAGCGACCGACTGACACGAATCGGATTATTGTCTCGGAGATAGCGTCGAATCTCTCCGATAATCATCGGTACCGCATAGGTCGAGAACTTCACATTCTGACCAAGGTCGAAATTATCGATGGCCTTCATGAGTCCAATGCATCCGACCTGAAAGAGGTCATCGGAATGCTCGCCGCGATTTTGAAACCGTTGGATCACACTGAGCACCAAGCGTAAATTGCCATTGATCAATTCATCGCGAGCGCTTTCCTCGCCCGACTGCATCGCCCGAAATAATTCACGCATCTTCACGTTCGTCAACACCGGAAGCTTGGCTGTATTGACACCAGGAATTTCGACTTTGTTCATTGGCATCGCGTGTTGTAACCTCCCGGTCTGGTGGTAACGCTGACACAGAAAGTATCACCAGAACTGGGGAAAGCTATACAAAAATGGGATGGTGCCAGCAGTCAACTGCGGTATGCCATAGGTGGACATCTCTCAAGGAAAATAAGGGGTGCATTACGCCATCGTCCCTGCACGGGTACCGAAATCGTAGCCCCTAGAATTTCACGATCTATCCATTCTGACCGTAAACGTCAACCGGACTTTGACGAATCCCTGTGTTAGAGACGTCGTCGACAGGGATTGCATTTAGTCGTCACGAATACCTCTTACACGAATTTCAAAAAAGAGGGGGATTATCTTTGAAGACGCATGACGTAACGCTAGCGGGTGGCGTGCACATGTTGGTGGAAGAGGCCGGTACTGGGGCAGCCATGATGCTACTGCATGCAGGAGTATCAGAACGGCATATGTGGGATGCGCAATGGGAATGGCTTCAAAACCGTATGCGGGTGCTGCGCTGGGATTGGCGTGGCTTTGGGTCCACGGCGCATGTGTCCGGTCCCTTTAGTTATGCAGACGATGTCATCAGAGTGATGGACGCCTTAGATATTTCCAAAACATGGCTCATGGGCTGTTCTTTTGGAGGAAGCACGGCATTAAATGTCGCACTTGAGCACCCTGATCGTGTCCACGGCTTGGTGTTGGTGGGATCAGGCGTTCCCGGCTATCACGCCGAAAATCCCCCCGAGGTTGAAAAGCTATTTGTGGAAGCGGATGCTGCCTTTGCCCAAAATGACGTTACGCGTGGCCTTGCTATCATGGAACGCATTTGGTTAGTAGGGCCTACGCGCCGCCCCGAAGATCTGGATTCTGCTTATCTGGTGCGTGCACGTGAGCTATTGGCCTTAGCCGACCAGCCTGATAATGGCGCGGTTTCTCAGGACGCTCAATTTGTGGCTGTTGGACGGCTCGATGAAGTTAAGTGTCCCGTATTGGTCATGGTGGGAGATGCCGACGTACCAGACGTCGTTGGCGCAGCGCATTATCTGGACGACCACTGTCTTGATGTAGAACTTCATGTTTTGCACGACACCGCACACCTTCCCAGCTTAGAACTGCCCACCCTTTTCAATAGGATTTTGGAAGACTGGCTCGCGAAACGAGTCTTTTGATTTCGTCGTCTTATGGGGACAGCCTATTGGCTCCACCGGGAAAACAGATCATCAATGGCGGCTGGCACCGCGACCGGGTCCAAAGGAATGAGGGGGCTACCAGCAATCGCTACCGGCACCATCTGATACCGTCCACCTTGTCAGGCCGCGAGCGGCGAAGGACTGCGGCATGCAACGATCTCAGTAAGTGCGGCGTCATCGGCTCGGTTTCACGAGACCAGTGCAGTACGGCGTCCCAAGATTCCGCATGATCAATCGCTTCCAAGTAATCCCAAAGGGGCTTGCCGCCCACCGTCACGCCTTCCAACACGACCTGGGTTTCGGCCAACGTCAGCCGATTCCCCTGGATGGCATTGGACGCACAGGTTATGCGTGGGCGGAGTGCTTGCGCCAGCGAACGACGCGTTTCCGGCGGTTGGGGTCGAAAGTTGTGAAGCCGCTGAACGCGCTGATCCAGCACCGTCAGTCACTGTTCATTCACGACGTTCTCCTTTCCGGAATCCCTCGGAGAATTTATGCAGATTGTACAACAACGCCCACTCTCATAACTACGACAGGGTGTCGCAGAGGACACTCCATTTGTATTTTCGATCAAACGCGTCATCGGATCGGGCGGTGAGGACCATCCCGTCACGAAACGCAATGATCGCCGGTGCATTGTGCTGCGCACAAGATATCGACTCAGTGTCAAGCCTGTTGCTTCACCGTTATGGCGGCCTTGGGTTAGCGTCTTTGTCGAATGACAAGACGACGCGCTTCGGCGGTAACTGCTAAATGAGCACTGGAACGCCATGCCCGTTCCCTCCTCCGGCGATGCCGAGCACCGTATGCATTAAGCGATTGTGAGCGACAGTGGCTTATAACGGACCCTCAGTCACCTAAACCACCTCGTCGAGTCCACGCACCACATCAATCGGTGCACCAGAAGGGGCTCCCCGGATGTAATACGCCGACGTCGATAGAATCCAGGGATACCCTCCGTACAAAGGATTGTCCTCGCAGAATGTTGGTCATAGGATTTCATGACGGCACTTTGTTACGGTTGCACAGTCTCCCCTAGCCTTAGTCCAAGAAAAAAGCCCTCACGAGGAGGGCCCAACTCTCAAAGGCGACTATTCCATCCGACGAAATTCTTTGCGAAGCCGTTTTATAATGCGTTTTTCCAGTCGAGAAATATAGGATTGACTGATACCCAGCGAATCCGCGACCTCTTTTTGGGTCCGTTCCAATCCGTCCATCAGACCAAACCGCAGCTCCATAATGCGTTGCTCCCGTGTGGACAATTTCGCCAACGCGCGTTTCAACAACAGGCGGTCCACCTCTTCTTCAATCGGCTTCGAGATTAAGTCCTGCTCGGTTCCCATGACATCGGACAACAGAAGCTCGTTGCCATCCCAGTCCACATTGAGTGGTTCATCAAATGACACCTCTGATCGTGTCCGAGAATTCCTCCGTAAGTACATAAGAATCTCATTTTCAATGCACTTGGACGCATACGTGGCTAATTTAATTTTCTTCTCCACGTTAAAGGTATTCACGGCCTTGATGAGTCCAATCGTGCCGATTGACACCAAGTCCTCAATCCCTATCCCGGTGTTTTCAAACTTCCGCGCAATGTATACGACCAAGCGCAAGTTGCGCTCAATCAAGACTGAACGGGCCGCCACTTCACCCCTCGATAGATTAGTGAGCAGATGAGCCTCCTCATCGCCAGTCAATGGCGGAGGTAAAGCCTCACTCGATCCCACGTAGTGGACATCACCAAGGTCTGTCGGTCCAAAGATTTCCTTAATGGAGTCACGAACTCTGTCCCACAGCGACCCTTTAGGATCCCATACCACACTTCTGGTTTCAATCATGCTCCCACCCTTTCATTGGGATAGTGAATTAGACTCTTCGGAGTCGCTAACGCACGATAACTCCCATCGCGAGCTATGGGATCTGGTGAAAACCCCACAGCCATTGGCATGCTGTTGTACCACCGACCCGCATAATTACCTCGGACGCGATCAAGCAGTACCACCGGTAAACATCCTTCTCCAGCGATCGTACGAAAGGTCACCATAGATACTTTGCACGCCCATGTCTCTGGCGGTGCTACCAGGGCATTTCCTTCGTGTACCGAGATAATCCACGGAAATAAGGCCTCTGGAATCCAGTCGATCGCTGAGGCCATTTCCAACACTATCACCGGTCGCCTAGCGGACTGCTCCACCAATTCATTGCCGGAATCCCACAGGCAGGGAACCCTAAGCGAAGTACCATTCAGTTCAAGTTGCAATTCCCCATAGGAGTCACGCCCCACCAATTGCCGAAGACGCTCTTTTGGCACCAGGCGCCCCATGACGACCAATAGTGGGGGTACTAAAATGGCCCAATCCAGGTATGGTGTGTTGGGACTGAAAAGTCTTTGCCAACTGAGAGCGGCACTCAACATACCTCCCGCCAAAAGTGACATACTCACAAATAGCAAATACCCTTTCACCCAAAACCTTTTAGAAAGCCCTCCAAGCGCAATAACCAACATCCCTAGCGGCCACACCAGTCCTAATTCCCAAGGAACGGAATAAAGGTTTTGACGCAGTAATACCCATAGTGTGGGAAGAATCCCGACAATGGCGGCCAGTGTGAGGCGAAAATAGGTGGTGCGGTGTCCCAGTACGGTGGCTGTCACCCACAGGAGCGCGAAGTCCATTTCCGCACTATAGGAGAGGGTCGTTACTCCATTTATCACGACACTAGTCCCTCCTCGCACAAGCTTCATCTCGGCACACTATCCATATGGGAGTTCACCTCACGGTATGTCTCCCAACAACGCCATTGTAGAAAGGATGCACGAAGAACTCTGTCATACAAAGGGGGGCAACCCGAGGAAGTTCACGACAAAAAACCCGCTCCTTAAAGGAGCGGGTCCACACCCTGGTTCGACTATGAGCGCCGGCGCAAGAATGCGGGGATATCGAGGTCGTCGTTCGAAAATGGCTTAATCTCCACTTCCTCGTCGGGGCTTTCGACTACACTGCGTCGGGTCCGCTCTCCCGTAAACCCAGTCGCAATCACCGTCACCCGCACCTCATCTTTGAGGGAATCGTCAATCACCGCTCCAAAGATGATGTTGGCTTCGGGATCAGCCGCTTGAATGACAATTTCAGCGGCCTCATTCACCTCAAACAGCGATAGGTCTGATCCACCGGTAATGTTCAACAGTACCCCACGAGCGCCATCGATGCTGGTTTCCAGCAAAGGACTGGAAATAGCGGCTTTCGCGGCGGCCGCGGCCCGAGTTTCTCCCTGACTTATCCCGACACCCATGAGGGCTGAACCCATATCCGACATAATAGTTTTAACATCGGCAAAGTCCAAATTAATGAGTCCGGGGACGGCGATGAGGTCTGAAATCCCCTGCACACCTTGCCGCAACACATCATCCGCTATGCGAAAAGCCTCCACAATGGATGTCTTCTTCTCGACAACTTGTAACAACCGGTCGTTGGGAATAGTGATGAGCGTATCCACTTTCGCCTTCAGATTATTGGCTCCCTTTTCGGCAAAGGCTTGTCGACGCCGCCCTTCAAAGGTAAAAGGCTTGGTGACCACGCCCACCGCAAGCGCTCCAACCTCCTTGGCGATTTCAGCAACCACTGGGGCGGCTCCTGTACCGGTTCCGCCACCCATTCCTGCCGTCACAAACACCATGTCTGCACCCTTTAACGCGTCAGCAATCTGCTCTCGACTTTCCTCAGCGGCCTTTTGTCCAATATCAGGATTGGCACCAGCTCCAAGACCCTTCGTAAGCTTGGTGCCTACTTGCAATCGCGTGGGAGCCATCGACAGAGCCAACGCTTGCGCGTCCGTATTCACGGCAATAAATTCAACCCCCTTGAGGCCTGCCATGATCATACGATTCACGGCATTGGTGCCACCGCCCCCAACCCCCACTACCTTAATTACTGCAAAATTTTCTGCCGCTTGGTCAAAGTCTAGCATCCTGTTTCCTCCCCTATTTCCGGGTCATTCTCAATTATTTTATCAATTCCACAAAGTTAACCAAAATTGTACAGCACGATGCCATAGAGATTCTGACTCTGGTTTGAGACCTTCTAATCGCGAAGCGCGCGCCACTCCTACCACCACCGAATACCCGGGACTGCGTGATAAATCCGACAATCCTCCTAATCCAATCGGTGACGCCATCCGAACTGGCCAACTCCAGCGCTGTTCTAGGTGGGAATTTAACCCCTTGAGTAACGATCCCCCACCTGTCATCACTACCCCGGCAGCCGGACCCTTCGGCCAATCTATCCGACTCAAATGCTGCTCGACCATTCCCGTCCACTCATCGACCCGAGCCAGTACAATTTCTTCAAGCTCCTTCACAGGAATCAGCTTCACGGATTGACCGCTGACGGCGCGTACTTCCAGCATCCCTTCTCGTTCGGCACCGACCACCGCATATTCCAATTTGAGCCGTTCCGCTTGAGTTGTTACCACTCCCAGCCCCGCACTCAAATCAGCGGTAATGGCGTCCCCTCCAATCGGGACCACCCCTAAATACTGAATGTGCCCTGCTCGGTATACCGTAACGCCGGTAGTCCCTCCGCCCACATCGAGGTGCACCACACCAATTTGCTTCTCGTCATCCGCCAAAACCCCGTCCGCCGAGGCACGTGGGGCGGGAATCCACAGCACCGGATTGAGTCCGGCCATTGTGACGACCCGCTTTAAATTACGCAATACCGTGGTCAGTCCTGACACCACCAGTACTTCGACTTGCATTTCCCGTGCCACCATGCCGACAGGATCCACGACGCCTCGAAATCCATCTACGGCAATCCCACGTCGAATGATTTGCACGGTTTCACGGTTCCCATCTTTAACTCCCTGAGCAGCCTTTTGCGTGCAGACCTCGACATCTTCAGGGCGAATAATTCCTCCCTTAATGTGAACCGAAGCTTGTCCCGGCCGGACGGTTAAATGGTCGCCATTCACGGATACCGCGGCATGTGTGAGATCGGTCCCCGCCATACTGTTGGCACGGTTCACCGCATCCCGGATAGCCATCGCCACTCGTTCGACCTCGTACACGAGTCCTCGCCTCATCCCGACCACCGGAGTCGCAGCAACACCCAATACCGCAAGTTCTCCATCGGGTCGCGCCTCACCTACCAGCGCCGATACCTTAGTGGTTCCAACATCCAGTGCTAATATCAGTGGGCGCTTGGCCATGCGACACCTCCCGGAGGCAAAGTTTCTCTTAAGAGAGGACTTCTCCCTGAAATGAATTTTTCCTGCCTCAAAGTGCCTCATCACGCAATTTTCGTCGGGAGATAGTCCACCGGCTGATCAAGGCATGACGGATGGAGCCCAAATTCTGAAATATTCGATAGCCAAAGGCGAATAATGCGGCATCAAAAAGCGGAACCCCCATCTTGTTCCCCAAATAGGTCAAAAGGCCTGCCAAGATGGCATTAGAGACCAGCCCACTCAAGAATGTGACCGGCACAAACCGTCCCTCTAAGCTTGCGCGTATGCCCCCGAAGGCCGAATCCATCGCTGCTAACAGAGCTATCGATAGATAACTCGCAAACGAGGCAGGTAAAACGTTTGGCAAGGCTAGCCCAATCAGCACCCCCATGGCCAACCCGATGACCACAATCCACAAGCAGAGATTCCCCTTTCACCATCTACCGTTCTATATTAACAGGTTTAATCGAAGAAAAGTGGACCGCCCCGCGGTACGCAGCAATTTCTAGATGCGAATCAGGATGGAATTTAATGGATACCAGTTGTGACCAGCCCTCGATATCGGGATTATCCTGTAAAGCAGTCAGCATCGCACCCGAGGGCCCCACGGCATCGACCACATAGGGTGAGGCATAAGGTACTCCATTAATGCGAATCGTGGGCCCAGCACAAAAAATCGCCGTAGTCGCGGTATAGCGCTGACCATCAATCGCAATGGCCGAAGCTCCTGCCGCCGACAGGAGCGACACCACCTGCAAAACATATTGATCGTGGACCAATTCGAGGATGGCTGGCTCGCCAGGAAAAGCGGGTTGAGTCGCATCATGAATTATCACTTGGACCCCAGATCCGGATTGGGCTGTGAGGCCAGCCAACGACTGCGTACGCGTTAAGGCAGCCCTTATTGGGGACAAGGCCGGCGTGTTCGAAGAAGCGGTAGCAAGGCGGGCTTGCATGGCCAGCACCTTTTGACGGCTGAGGAGGTTTGCCTCGTCGGCGCTCGTGACCAGGTGGCTCAGCGTAATGGCCTCTTGAATTTGTGCCGTATGATTAATAAACGCCACAGTGCGAATTTGCTGGGTGAGAAGAAAACCCATCACCACGGCAATCACCACAACGCTCACTTTGACGCTACGCGACATCCCTATATCCACTCCGTCGCCTGGTTTCTTAGCTTCATGCCATCGAATACCCACCCGGTGGTTTCATCACTTGCGCATTCGACCTTTCTTTTCTCCATCATATCACCTCCTAGCCCACGAATCGATGGACAGGACAAGTTTATGAGTACGTGCGGCCGTTGAAGGAAAGAGCAGATATCAGAAGAGTCTTTTGACGCTGGCCCTATCCTTATGGGAACAATACGGTTATCGAATTCTTCAATCGCAAGAGGAATGATATCAGCCACACTTTATCAACATCGCCTACCCATGATTCACTACCAAATGCCCCCCTATCCTAAGACATCGTGGCATCATGTGGGGCTATGTATCTCCTCTTAAAGCATCCCACCGTGAGAGCGGACGGCCTGGCCATCGACGAGGCAAACCCGAGTCGGTAGTCTCCCTTAGGCCATGGCCACATCGCCACGCCAGGTTGGGGGGCTCGTTGCACGTACCCGGATCACGACTGCGACCGCTAACGCGACCCACGCACCGGTAATTCCTACTGCATTTTCCCTTCCATTACTCTACCCGAATCCCATAATCTACGTGTCTACTATCCCTACACTTCGCAGACTGCCTGTGGCAGCTTGAGCTTCTGGACCCCCGTCCCTCAAACCCAAGACCTTATTGTTGCCGAATATCCACTCCAAGGTCACTAAGCCGACGATCTAAGTCCTCATATCCTCTCTCAATGACTTCGCGGCCTTCGATGACGGTTTCGCCGTCCGCCGTAAGGCCGGCAATCACCAACGCTGCCCCGGCTCGTAAGTCCAGTGCCTTCACCCTTGCTCCAGAAAGCGACTTTCCTCCATAAATCAGGGCTACACGCTGATCCGCCAATATCTGGGCTCCCATGCGCCGTAATTCTCGAGCATGACCTAGCCGATTTTCAAAGACGCGCTCGGATACAATGTGCACCCCCGGTACCTGGAGGAGGAAAGCCATAAACTGCGCCTGCATGTCGGTCGCGAATCCAGGATAAGGTCCCGTGTGAATCGAAATCGGGGTGGTTCCATAGCGCTCTTTGCCGAGCACTTCCACCACATCGCCCTCATGCGAAAGAACTTCTACGCCCACTTCCTGCAAACGTCCTAAGAGGCCGGGCAAATGCTCAGCAATGCAGTTTTCCATCACCACGTGACCACCCGTGGCTGCAGCCGCTAACGCAAAGGTGGCCGCTTCAATACGATCAGGAATGATGGTGTGCGTCACCCCCCGCAGTCTTTCCCGTCCCATGATACGAATCTCCGAAGTACCGGCACCACGGACGGTGGCACCCATCTTTTCAAGAAATTGTGCCAAGTCTACAATCTCGGGCTCCATGGCCGCGTTTTTTATCCTGGTTTCTCCATCAATGAGGGCCGCCGCCATCATCATATTTTCTGTGGCTCCCACCGAAGGATAACTCATATGCACCGTGCCGGCCTTTAATGGAGAAGCCGAGAGCGTGGTCCCACTGTCACCCTCCTCGATAGTGGCGCCTAGTTGATGAAACCCATAGATGTGAATATCAATGGGCCGGTCACCAATAGAGCATCCTCCCGGTTGCGCCGCAACCGCGTGGCCCAGCCTTGCCAACAGAGGTCCAATCACAAATATGGAGGCCCGCATTTTGAGCATAAGATCTTCAGGAATCACATATTCATCAATACCCGTAGGATCGATCACCATGGAGTGGCCGTCCCACGTCACATGCGCGCCCAACCGGGTTAATACATCAATCATGACATCCACATCGCGCAAGTGGGGAACCCCCACCAAGGTGACGGGTTCAGATGCAAGAATTGAGGCAGCCATAATTGGTAGAGCGGCATTTTTGGCTCCGTGAATTCTTACGGTTCCTTCAAGCCTTCGTCCGCCGCGAACCACAAATTCTCCCATGTTGAGTCGGCTCCTCCTTCTCCCGGACCTATCCATCGTACTTCCGGCCTTAAAATAATCCCCCGCTGTTGGTACACTTCGCGACGCAAGCGTCGCATTAAAATCAACACATCGTGAGCCGTCGCCGTGCCGGTGTTAATGATGAAATTCGCATGAAGGTCAGAGACGGCCGCGTCTCCCTCACGCCACCCCTTAGCCCCAATGGACTCAATCAGACGTCCTGCGAACTCCGGCAAAGGATTTTTGAATACGCTTCCCGCATTCGGTTCCCCTACCGGCTGACTGCGTTTGCGATAGTCCATGTTGTGTACCATCGTCTCACGAATTACGACCGGATCTCCCGGTTTAAGTAGCAATTTCGCTTCGAGCGCAATCCATGGTGTATGCATAAACCGACTTTGCCGATATTGAAACTCGACCTCAGATGCGGATACCTCGCGTACCCCATCGATGGGATCCCATACCAGCACACTTTCGACCACTTCCACCATGGATCCCCCGTGCGCTCCCGCATTCATAACCAATGCTCCGCCCAAGGTGCCCGGTATACTAATGGCAAATTCGAGACCGGTCAGCTGAGCTCGTTCCGCGAGACGACCCAATTTAGTCAGAAGAATCCCCGACCCAGCCCGAATGCGCGGTGGGGTCACTTCGGTTTCTTTCAGTCCACGCGATGTGGAAATGACCACCGCATCTAGCCCTCGGTCAGACACCAAAACATTGGTTCCCTGCCCAATAATGAAATAGGGAATCCTTTCTCTTGACACCCAATTCAGCACACGTACCACGCCATCGAGATGAGATGGTTCCACAAATACGCGCGCTGGACCTCCAATGCGAAACGAGGTATGTCGAGCGAGTGGTTCATCGATTCGCACCGCACCGATATCCATCGTACGCAATGCGGTGTATATGGGCTCCACCTTCACCTCGATTTCCCTCCCGACGTCGCGACTGCATCCAATACGGTCGAGACAATGCGCGATAGCGCGTCTTCGTCAAACATTTCCTTCATCCTATGCCCCATCTCTTCAGTGCGCGTAGGATTTGTTAAAAGGCCAATAATATCCGTCGCTCTTGTTGACACTTGCGGTTCCGGTATCGCGAGTCCTGCCCCCCGCGCCTCAATCACCGCAGCATTTTTGCTTTGATGATCTTCACTGACGTTGGGCGATGGAATGATGACCATGGGCAGTCCAAAGGCCGCACAATCCGTGAGACTCATTGCCCCACCTCGCCCAATGTACAAATTGGCCGCTTGATAGATCATCTGAATCTGGTAAAAGTATTCGTGGATTTGAATACGACTTGTGTCCAATGTGTTTCCGTAGCGGTTCTGAACCTGATCCATAACCTCTGCATGGTAACGCTTGCCGGTCGCCCAAACCAGTCCTAATCCGGGATTCTCTTGAAAGTATGGCAACAAATCAAACAACACCTGATTCACCTTTAGAGCTCCTTGACTTCCACCCGTGGCCATCAAGATGCGCAAGTCACTTCTCATCCCTAGACGACGGCGGGCCTCCTCCTGGGTCAACTGCTCCTTGGAGAGAGTGATAGGGTTCCCCGCAATCACGACTTTGGCATGCGGATCAAGACGCCCAATCGCCTCTTCGAACGGAACACACACCGCGACTGCCCTTCGGGATAGCTGGCGATTCGTAAACCCCGGCCAAGCATTTTGCTCTTGGATGACCAGTGGCACGTGCAACCAAGAGGCCGCCAAACCCAGCGGTCCTGAGACGTATCCGCCGGTTCCAATCACCACATCGGGGCGGTATTGCCTCAAAATTCGCACTGCGTCAACCACTCCGTGAATAGCCGTCATAGCCCCGACAACTTTCCCGCGTATGCCCTTCACCAAGAGAGCTCGCGCATGAATGGTATCAAAGCGAATTCCCGCACGAGGAACCAAATCCTTTTCCAG
>NZ_JBYCKN010000181.1:0-12772 GCF_057473405.1 Sulfobacillus sp. TH-112 | reverse complement strand
TCCGCCGAATTAAAAAGTACGTCGACGAGGGTTCTTGCACCGCCCGCCATGCCTCGGTAATCCTCCAAATCCATCGCGGAGCGATAATATTGGCTAGTGCCATGGCTGTCCAAAGGGCGAGGAATACTCTGGAGACCCAAAATACCGCCCCATTCGGTCGTAGTGTCATGATCTTCTCCCCCTAATTCACTCTTTATATTCTGTCGCGTTCTTAATCCATCTTCTTCAGCGGAGTCTCCAATTCCTGTTGTCATTTTGGCTGTGTACTCAACGTGGTTGGATTTTCTCATTTCTTAGCTCAATCGTCCGTTCTCAGGCACTCTCGTCATAATCCGACATCCCCTCTTGACAAGAGGTAGACGATCGTCGTTCAACGGGGCAGTCCATGATGCCGCTCCAATAATGTTAAAGATACCTCGTCCAGTGAAATATCGAATCGCCCGATCAAGACTACGAGATGATAAAAAAGATCGGCCAGTTCGTCGACAAGCGCTTCTTTTTTCAGTTCATCTAAGCCATCTATATTGCAGGCCGCGATGACCACCTCAATCGCCTCTTCTCCAACCTTCTGAATGAGACGAGAGAGCGGACCATCCGCCAACGACTGCGTATACGATGTTCCATCGCGCGGGTCGCGAAGACGTTCGTTCACAATATCTTGCAAGAACATCATCGGGTCGGGGAGCTCTCTTAATCCGTCGCCAAAGCAACTGAACGTATTACGATGACAGGCCGGGCCCTCTGCGTCAACGAGATACACATAGGCATCCTGGTCGCAGTCGGATAGAATTTGACGCACGTGAAGCCGATGACCAGACGTTTCACCCTTTTGCCATAAGCGATGTCGCGAACGACTAAAAAAGTGTGCTAGTCTCGTCGATTCCGTGAGTTCGAGCGCTTCCTGATTAGCATAAGCGAGCATCAACACTTGCCGAGTTACCCGGTCCTGAACCACAACGGGGAAAAGTATCTGGTTTTCAAAGGTCACGGACGGGAATCCCCCTTTCGTGTAAATGTGCTTTGATGTCAGCGATGGTGATTTTCTCTTGATGAAGCAGCGAAGCGACCAACATTGATGAATGTCCTGCCGCGTAGAGATCCGCAAAGTGGTCTAAGTGGCCCGCGCCACCCGACGCAATCAGAGGACGGCTCGTACAGGTTCGAGCATAGTTCATCATGGTAATGTCGTAACCTTCCTGTCGACCATCTTGGTCAATACTTGTCAAAAGAAATTCCCCAGCCCCATAACTTTCAGCCTCTTTAAGCCAGTCTCCGAGCTCTCGTCCGGTATCCCTATGGCCCCCATGGGAATACACTTCATATTGTCCCTTCGCTCGCACCACATCCACCGCCACCACCGTGCATTGCGATCCCCAGCGCCGCGCCACTTCTTCAATGAGTGTGGGACGACTGAAAACGGCACTATTCATGGACACCTTATCCGCTCCATGTTTCAACAGTCGTTCGACATCATCAACACCGCGGATTCCTCCCCCCACCGTCAATGGAATGCGTAAAGACGAGCGTAATTGCGATATTTGATCCAGTTGCAGTTCTTGATCATCCACTGTGGCCGCAATATCAAGCCACACTAATTCATCAGCACCGTCATCCGCATACCGCAGCGCCAATTCCACGGGATCACCGGAATCAATCAGGTTTTGAAAACGCACGCCTTTTACTGTCCTGCCGTTGCGAACATCAAGACATGGAATGAGTCGCACTCTTAGCATCGCAGCATCATCTCAATCGACAACCGCTCTTCAATCCACGCCTTCCCTACCACGGCTCGGGTAATGCCGCACCGCTCCAACGTGAGGAGGTCATTCATCGTGGTAATTCCACCTCCGGCCCCAATATCCCCCGGCAATTTCGACCACGTCTGCCAAAAGTGCTCATTAATCCCCCCCATGGTGCCGTCAGATAACACATCGGTGACCTGAGCTCGCTGCCACCCCCGCTGAAAAAGATCCTGCCAACACTGCACGGCAGGCGGCCCGTCGACCTCCCATCCGCCAGTACGCAAAATGCCTTCAGCCACGTCCAATGCAGCGACCATAAAGTCAGGAAAACGTGAGAGACACCGATCGGCAAAGATTTCCTCCTGCACCAGTTGACTCCCCACGACAATTCGGCGAGCGCCACATGCGATGAGCTTTTCTACTGTGCTCATCTCGCGAATTCCTCCGCCGCATTGCACCTCCACTCCATGACTGGCCAGTTGTTCCACAAATTCATAAAGAGTAAAGAGACCACTCCGGGCGCCGGACAAGTCCACCAGATGTAGGCGCGGTGGCCAGCCGTGAAAACGATGGTGTACAAATCCTAATGGATCATGGCTATACACAACCTTCTGCCCAAAGTCTCCCTGCGTCAGGCGCACCACCGCTCCTTCATCAATGTCTAACGCTGGCCACAATTCGATCATTATCGTTCCCCCTTGATACCCTTAGCGCAAGGTATCGTTCAATAACGCTTCGCCTACCGCTCCCGAGAGTTCTGGATGAAACTGCATACCGATGAGCGACCCAGACATGACGACACTAGGGAAAGGTTGCCCATACGTGGTCAGAGAAACGGTAAGGTTCGCATCGTCTGGACTCACGTAGTAGCTGTGGACAAAATAGAAGCACTGCTGGTGATAGGCTTTGAGCCACTGAGGGGCATGCGCAGAGACCGCAATATCATTCCAGCCTATATGGGGCAAAACCAAATTCGGTAAACTAGATACCGGGCCCTCGATCCACCCGAGTCCCCTCCCCCCCTCGTCCGAATCTTGGAACAATAGTTGCAGGCCAAGACAAATGCCTAGAAAGGGTTGCCCGTCCTGCCACCGGTCCCATAAAGGGTGCAACAGTCCACGTTGTTGTAAGTCTTCTTGAATGGTATTCATGGCTCCAACCCCAGGAAATATGATCCAGTCGGCGTACGAGATGTCTGGGTGTTTCTCCCAGACACTGACGTGATGTCCTAGGCGCTTGAGACTCGCCATCAAACTGCCCGTGTTGCCCCCACGCAGAGGCACGATGGCACAGCGCATTAGAGAACCCCCTTGGTAGAAAGCACTCGGTCCGCGACGGTATTGACCGCCTCGTGGAGCGCCATACCCAATCCTTTAAACGCGGCCTCATAGACATGATGTGCATTGACACCACTCACGTGGCGACAATGGAGAGTGGATTGACTAGCACGCGCAAATCCATTAAAAAATTCAGGCCAAACCTCTGAACCTACCGCTCCAATGGCGGCGGTAGGGAAATCACCACTCCAGTACAATTGTCCCCGACCAGAGAGGTCCAAAGCACAGAGCACCAGCGCATCGTCCATCGGCATCATCCTTTGACCAAAGCGCTGAATGCCTCGACGGTCCCCTAAAATTTTGGCGAGGGCTTGCCCCAAGGTAATCCCCACATCCTCTACCAGATGATGGGCATCGACCTCAACATCTCCATGGGCCTCTAATACCATAGAGAGTCGCCCATGAACTGCCAACGCCGACATGAAATGATTCAATATCGGAAGATTGGTCGAAATCTGAGGGATCTCGGTTTGATCCAATGACAGTGACAACGCAATCGAGGTCTCTAGCGTTTCCCGGCGTATCGATGTCTCTCGCGTCATAAATCCATCTCCTTTGCTGTCAATCGAAGCAACATGGCTCTTTGGTGATAGGTGAGGCCTTCTACTGCTGCGAGGCACGCTGCATGCCGGTACGCCTCATCTCCGATCTCGCGCGAGGCCTGAATGACACTTATCCGCTTGAGAAAGGTACGCGTTGACAGTCCTGACAAAAAGCGCCCGGCCCCTCCCGTGGGCAGAACATGACTCGGACCCGCTACATAGTCTCCCAATGCTTGACCAGACCACGGCCCTATGAAAATCGCCCCCGCCGACCAAATTCGATCGGCGAGACTTTCGATGTCACTTCCCATGAGACCTAAGTGTTCTGGCGCCACCCGGTTAACGTGCGCTATCACTTCCTCTAGAGTATCGAGAACCGTGACGCGGATCGTCCCCATGCCCGAAGGAGCCAATTGGACTCTCTCCTTTACGCTTTTGGCAAGACCCGCATTGGTCGTAAGAAACTCCGCGCTGGCATCGAGGGCGTGCTCCGCTTGGGTGAAGAGATCGGCTACCACAAAGTCCTCCCAGAAAGGGTCATTGGCAACTATCATCACTTCTGAGGGACCCGCTAAGACATCCAAACCGACGATGCCCCGTAATGCCATTTCTTGTTTAGCTTCCGCAACAAATCGATTCCCTGGCCCCGCTATTAAATGCACCGGAGAAAATCCCGCAAACCCGTATCCTAGCGCCGCAATCGCCTGCGCCCCTCCCAACAGCAGTACTTCACGAATTTCTAAGAGTTGCAACACATACCGCCAGAGCGCACTTTGCCGAACGTCGCGCCGGGGCGGAATCGACACCACGATGTCTTTCACTCCAGCCACGCGGGCGGGAATAACGCTCATGAGTGCACTCGAAATCAAGGGATATTCTCCGTTCGGGACATAGACCCCTACCCGGGGAATAGGAACAAAGCGCTCGCGAAGGGTCATTCCTGGCTCTGAATCCATGATCACGCTCTGAGGCAAGGTACGCTCGTGAAATTCGGTAATCCGACATACAGCATATTGAATGGCATCGGCAATGTCCGATGAAATCGTGACAGCGTCATCGGCCATGGGATTCCACACCACCGAATTTTCGTCCAGGCTCACTTGGTCATAGACATTCGTATAGTGCAGAGCCATCGCAAGGCCATGATCGCGGACATCATCTAAGATTTGCTGGACTAAAGATCTACTCATCACTAGATAACCCGTCCTTCCGTATCTCGAGTCATCTGCGATACAGCCCTCACTGCCCGTTGCAACACCGCCGTAATCTCTTGGACTTCTGGATTGAGACGCCACGCAATAGGGTTGGCAATAAGACGCGCAGTGGATGAAAACAGCGTCTCAATTTCACGCAAATGATGTGCCCGAAGGGTCGTGCCGGTTTGCACTAGGTCGATAATATACGGCGCAATGCCAAGATGCGGAGCGAGCTCGACACTTCCCGCAAGCTGGGTGATGTCCACCTTCTGGCCGCGTTCCTCCCAGTAGCTTCGAGCGACATGGGGATATTTTGTGGCCACTGCGACCGGTCCGCGCGGAAACTCATCGTTCAATCCCGCCAATACCATCCGACACGACGCAATGCCTAAATCTAACACTTCCAGAACCTCCGTCTGCAGGGACTCCGCCAAGATGTCACGCCCCACAATCCCGAGTCCCGCAATACCTCGGCGCACCATCTCCGGAATATCTTGACCTCTGGCCACGATCAATCCCGGACGCTCGGAGGTGGCAGGAAACCATAGCTGACGCGAATCGATATCTGGCCATTCCCACGACGCCGTTTGCCATAGCCCCATGACCTCTTCCAGAACCCGTCCTTTCGCCACAACGACCGTCACATTACGTGACATCCTCCACCTCCTGAATGGCTGCCTCGACCGCATCTAAATATAAGGTGAAGCCGATTCCTCGCATCGGTTCCTTTTTGCCGGTAATTTCAAATGCCCCCCCGTTGAGCAAGGGACGACCAGAACGGGGATGATACAGGCTGAAATTGAGACCCACATGATATTGCCGCGGTCCAATGAGCGAAAGGTCCCATAGAGTCTGCCATGGCCCCATGACGTCGGGATGCGCTTCTGGAAGTGCCACCCAGTTGCTGATGAGAGAGCGAAACTTGGCCGTCGGCTGGGGACGGAAAAGTTCGATGAGGGGATCCGCCACGGCCGAAAGCAGCGCGTTCACCTCGGACAAGTAGCCTCGGCGAATATTGGTGATCAGTGTCGCCGCCACATCCTCTGACAGCCCAGACAAACGAGCGCACTCCCTCACCAAGCCCACATCTCCAAACACCATTGTGAGTTGACTGTGCTGAAGTCCCTGGGCGATGAGCCAAAGCGCTATTTCCTTAATCACCATCAACACGGCTTCTTGAGCATCAGTCGTTGAAGACCCGATCCACTCCACATCGATAGCTTCGGTCCACGGTTGACCCGGACGACTAATAGGGCCAGTAGAAAAGACTTTCAAAATAGGACTATTGAGGTCTTCACCAAAACTACGCAAGAAGTTCATGATAGGCGGTGTATAGTCGGTCGGAACTGATTCTGCCGCATATAACTCGACGGGCAAGGGATTGAATCCCCGATTCAATAAGAGCTGGCTTAACCCAAGAAATATTTCATATTGACGTCGGCGATCTTTGAGCCATGCATCCATAGGCACCTCATAAATACTTTATGTCTTTATTCATGCATTATAGTAAAGCAGAGGTTCGTCATCGTCAATGCCTTTTCCGTATCTTTTCATTGTCGCGCGAGAGGGCTAATCACAATAAGACCCATAGATGATGTTCGCCTCACCGATCCTTGAGTATAAAGCGCATTCCCCCGGGCGATAGGAAATACTAAGAACGTCACTACAGCACAGTCCAATCTATGAGCCACTTGTTCTTAACCCGGTTTGGCGGTACGCATAGAGGTTGTGTATACTACTGGGATAACTAGAGCACCCCACTCAATGGACAGTTTTGGACTTCACACCATCATGGGAGGTGACCTTCAATGGCGCGATCATCGTTTGCACAAGGACGGCTCCGGCCCAAATTAAGTACCTTTCAAGCGGTGGCATTAGCACTAGCGGCCACATCGCCCACTGCCTCAGTGTTTTTAACCTACGGTTCCGCCTGGCAAGTCGCCGGCACCGGCCTAGTGCTGGGATACGCTATTGGAATTGTTTTAGTGATCGGCATTGCCCTCACCTATGCTGAAGGCGCGAGCGCCTATCCTTACACCGCTGGGGGCGATTATTCAATTGTGGCACAAGCTCTAGGCCCACGCATCGGTAGTGTCTATACCTCGCTCTTTATGTTTAAAGGAATTGTCATTCCGTCGGTGTTAAGTATAGCTACGGCCGCCTACCTCAAAGCCATTTTCCCCAGCATTCCGGTGACGCTGACGGCGGTAATCGTCCTTTTGATTATTCTCTTTTTTGCCTTTGAAGGGATTCGCATGTCCGGTGCGGTCGCCACTGCCATGGTCATAGTCGAGTCGGCAGTCTTAATCGGCTTTATGGTGATCTCGGCTACCCACATCCACCAGTCACCCGCCATTTTGATTCACCCCATCATGGCCAACACTCACGGTCATGGCTTTCGCGCAGCTACCGCCGCGGGCATCATCGCTTCGGTTGTTTCCGCCTTATTTGCCTATAACGGTTGGGAAGCGAGTTTGTATTTTAGCGAAGAGACGCATACCGATCCCAAACGAGTCGGGCAAACGGTGATGATTAATATCGCCGTCATCACGGGGCTCGAACTGGTGGCCATCGCTCTTGCGACTCTAGCACTTCCCGCCCTGCACCAGGTAGGTGGCAGCTTGCCGTTAACCCTCGTGGTACGTGACGCCGTGGGGTCCATTGGTGCGATGGCCATTTTGGGAGGCGTCGTCATCGCGCAGTTTGATTCGGCCCTGGCATCCACGTTAACCTATGGGCGCATCTATTACGCGATCGCCCGGGATGGACAGTGGCCGGCCCCCATTAACCGATTCTTTCTGAAACTAAACCGCCATGAGGTCCCCTATGGGCCTTTCGTCATTCTGGGAATGATTAATCTCGCCATTTGCTTGATGAGTTCCTTGACGTCGCTCGTCATCTTCACCGGTTCGCTCCTAATGGTCCTCTACCTTGGGGTCGCCATTTCGAGCTTCATAACTCACCGTCATCACCAACCAGCATATCGCATGTGGCTATGGCCACTCCCGGCCTTGGTTGCCATCATTGGTATTCTGATCGTGTTTAGCCAAGAATCCTTAACCAGTATCTTCATCGTTCTCGGCATGGTCGCCATGGGCATCGTGTGGAGTCTTTTTGCGCCCGCCACCAAACGCAGCCATCCCCGGGAGCCTCAGTAAATGAACTGACCATCCCGGAATAAGAGCACAAAGCCACCTGCGCTTACGTCATTTAAAGAGGTGCTACGCACGACGCCACGAGGGGCATCTGTCACGGAGATGCCCTTGGTATTGTCAAGCAGCACCAGAGCGGCTCGGAGATCACCAGGCGTCCCATCGAGAGACGTTCAGAGCAGAACCTATCCGCCATAGGTCTGAGAGACGTCGACTGCAGTATCGACACAATCCACAATCCGGTTCGTAATGTACGCCATGGGTCAGGAGGAGGTTCTCTGTCTCGCAATCACGGGTGCGCAGATCTACTCGGCCCAAACCCTATTCCCGGTTCCGGAGGGCTCGGAAGGGATGACTCCCTTCCGAGGTCTAGGATGTTTCTTTCACCTCATCCTCAACGCGATGTCCTTTGGCCGTCAGATAATAGAGCGGAGCGGATACCAAAAGGCCAATAACCCAGGAAATGTCTGCCCCTCCCATCGACTTCGCGATCGGCCCAGTATAAAACGTCGTGTTCATGAACGGCACCTCAACCAACACTCCAACGAGGTAAACCAGGAGAGTCCTCCCATTAAAACGCCGATAGATGCCGTCCACCTTAAATATCTCGTTAATGCGATACTCGCCACGACGTACAAAATAGAAGTCCACCAAGTTGATAGCCGTCCAAGGAATTAAGAAGTACGCTAAAAAGAGAATGAAGTTTGAAAAATTGTTCAGGAAATTTCCTTGCCCCCAAATCGCCAGCCCCGTGCCTACGACAGCCATCACCACCACAAAAGAAGTCCGTGTCCTTTGATTGACCGTCATCGTCACCAAAGCCTCTAAAGAGGTCGTCATGGACATGAAGGCCCCGTACAGATTCAACACATTGACGGCAATAATCCCAAGAATAATCGTCAAAAACATCAGGTAGACCCATGCGCCCGGGCCAAACAAATGCGCAACGTTCGAGCTCGAGTTGGCCAAAAAATTTCGAATCCCGAGGGTGAGGACGGCTCCCAGCACCATCATCCAGGCACTACTCAATACCGTTCCGGCATAGGTATAACCAAAGGTTTTCGACACCGACGTCTTCTTCGGGAGATAGCGAGAATAGTCTGCCACGTAGGGGGCATAGCTGATTTGCCAAGTCACCATAATCGTCAAGGTGAGAAATACCATCGGCCAGTTGGGATGACTCAGCGACCACTCGCCGACCTTAAGCGGTAAGGAAAATGCCTTAATGGTCACGAATATAAATACCACCGCAAAGACAATCGCTAGCCATCGCTCGACAGCATGGATTAAATCGTATCCCACCACGGTCACGGCTAACGTAAGGACACTCAGCAGGACAATCGCCCCATCAATCGGGATATGTCCGTGACTTAATCCAGTCAATGCTTGCGCACCAATAACACTGCTCGAGGCAAAAAATCCGAGATACATCAAAATAACGATTAGTAATGGCACAATCGCGCCCATCACGCCAAACTGCGCCCGACTCTGAATCATTTGTGGTATTCCCAATTTCGGACCTTGGGCTGAATGGTAGGCCATGAATATAGCGCCTATGAGATTACCGATAATGATGACCACGATACTCCACCCTAAATCGAGTCCTAAGACCACCGCGAGAGCTCCCGTGACAAGCGGCGTTAATTGCATATTCGCCGAAAACCACACCGTGAATAAGTCCCCGACCCGACCGTGCCTTTCTTCCTCGGGGATAAAATCAATACTATGTCGCTCAATCTCCATGAAATTTATAACCTCCATCCACTATGGTTCCTCGATATCTTTGGGATTCCTAGTTACTCTTCTCCCTTAATTCGACACGTTGATGGAATGAACCGGAGTCCATAAGTCGATCACCTGAGCCGAACGAAGACTGCTATAGCGTCTTGTTGCACTGGTCAAAACAATAATCTGGGCGCTTTGCCCTACGACATTTAGTACCGACGCCATCATATCCATACGTTCGTCATCAGTGTGCCCTAACGTATCGTCAAGAATAATGGGTACCCCATCGTCTCTATCGACCAACGATGCGGCGGCAAGCCGTACCAAAAGTGCTAACTGCTCTTGCGCTCCGGTGCTCAGCACCTCCACAGGCAAAGTATCGCCATGATAGGTGCGGGAGACCACCGAGAGCGTTTCATCCAGTTGCACGTCAAAGTCGCTTCCAAAGACAGCGCGACCAAGTTCGGTAATCCTTTGGCGAAGCGGTTCGCGATAGCGAAGTTGTTCTCTCTCACGACAGTCATTCACTGTCTCATACAATAATTTGGCCGCTTGCGCTCGCCTCGTAAGCTGATCCAACGACGCTTTACACCCCTCGTAACGAATTTTGGCTTCTTCAAGCTCTTCATAGAGCCCCAATCCGCCAACCGCGTTCAGACGTCCCTGAATTTCCGCGCGCTCTTGGCGCAGTTCATGACTTCGCTGCTTGATGGTGGCGATCTGTTCGGACCCGTTGTTCACCAATACGCGCACGTGTTCCGGCTCAAGATTCTCTAACCGTTGAACCAATGTCTCAACGTCTCTCTTAAGTGTCTGCACCTCCAAAGTGCCGGTCTCCAGATGCTCTGTCAGCCGTTCGTCGGATAGGATGCGTCGTCGTTCCTCCAATCGATATCGCATGTCAGACAATTGCTGCCCGTTTTGGCTCATCTCGGCGAGGAGCGTCTGCCTCTCATCTTGGAGCCGTTGTTGTTCTTTTTTCAGAGCCTCGCACTGATGGGTCGCATCATGATATATTTCCTCGGCTTGTTCCATGACCCGGCGCGCATCCTCAGCTTGTTTACGAGCTACCTCCAGCGCATCGGGAAAAACGTACCCTTCCGGCCGATTCTCCTCATAGTGGCCCATAGCGACCGTCAGTTCGAGCATCCGCGTTTCCAGATCTGCCAGCGAAAGGCCCGCACTCTCGTCATCGAGTTGCCGTTGACTGCTATCAATTTGTGTCTCAAGCGTGCGCTGTTCAAGCGACTGACTTTCGGCATCGTTCAAGTCCTGAACGCCATATTGGTCAAAGAGTTTGGACAGAGCGTTTTGCTCTACACCTAATTTCGACTGCAATTCAGAAACCGACGTGCCAGGATATACCGTCATCTCAAAGCGATCCGGATCCACCACCGTAAACTTCTCTGATAGGGAAAGATTTCGCACCTCATGGTCATCTAAGGCCACCTTTACCCCATTCAAAATCAGGGTTGTCGGTTGCATACTGCGAATTACTGCAGAAGGGCTCTTCACTTGTAGCGCCGATTGCGCCAACCGCACAATGTCGCTCTGCTTGCGAATTTTTTTTAGTCCGACTTCATCAATACGAATCCGTTCCCTCCGTTGACGACACGTGGACAGCAATTGGTTTAACTCACGAATGCGCTCGATCTGGTGCGTAAGACCCGCCAGCTCCTGACGCATGATCACACTGTTCAGGTCCTCGTTCCTTTCGTCAAAGGCGTGTCGTGCCTCCCGTCGAGACTTTTCTGCAATCTCATACTCTTCTTGTGCCGCTTGAAGACGGGCGGATAGCTGATTCGAATCGGCATCCCCCTCATGTAAACGCCTCTCTGAAATCGCCACTTGTTTCACCAATTCGTTTTCTTGGCGAGTCAATTGCTCTCTCTCGGTCAATTGGCCACGCCATTCAGAGATCTTTTCTTGCGCCAGGGTTAATTGCTCGAGCTTTCGCCGTTGCTCGTTTTCTATCTCAGCAATAAGGGATAGAGATGCCTGGGCGTGTTGCCATTTAGCCTCAGCATCGGCTAATTCTTCCACGGACCCACGTAATTGACTATCTAAGTAGTGGAGGCGCTGGCTGTCATTCTCGGCATCGGCCATCTGTCGTGTGATGCGCTCGACCTCGTCGTTAGAGCGCCGAAGCTCCTCGCGGAGACCGCCAAACATCCCTTTAATTTCCGCCCCAGTCGCCGTAAAATAGCGATCGCGCTCCTTCTTCACGCGATCAAAGAGAGTATCATCTGTAACGTTTCCACTGCCCCCACCGGCCGCCCGATCCAACGCCGCACGCAATGACCTTGAGGTCCCTAGCACCACATGCGCCGCGTCATCGGTCGCACTCCCTTGCACAATCTTGAGCGCCTTCCATAATTCCCAGTCCATCTGATGAATGAGACGCTCCCGCATATAGTCATGGGCTTCACGGCCGGCCATGGACCGCCGCCCACTACCCGTCTTCTCAATCGTGAGTCGTGTAGTTCTGTCACGATGATAGCGCTTGAAATAGGTCAGTATTTCTTGATCCATTTGAAGTTGAACTTCAATTTCCGTCCCATAATCTTGACCTTGTGGTCGCATCGCTACCACTTCGCGGTGCGATGAGGAATCTGCATACTCAATTATTGTATCGAGTGCGGTCACTAACGATGTCTTACCCACCTCATTGGGCCCTTGAACCACAGTAATTCCCGTAGGCCGAAACTCCACCTCAGCTTCTTTGACGCCTTTATAGTGTTTTAGGCGAATGGATAAGATCCGCACTATTGCACCTCCCGAATCAGCCGATAGTAGAGCGCCAGCGCATCTCGATGACGCTGACCCTCTTCTTCCGGCCCCCGAGCGCCATCCATTAGCATGTCAAATGCAGCACGAGCAAACCCGCTTAACTGCACGCCCTTTATCTCTTCATGATCTGCCAAGATTGCTAATTTGTCGCGATGTTCATGGCGTTCAATCGCCGAAAACACTTCGCGTGCTTCTTCAATCACTCGCTCTATCTCCATGTGATCCGCCAGGGTAATGGTTCCGCGTATATTCACCTTGTCAATGGTGTGTGTCTTATCGCTGATGCTA
>NZ_JBYCKN010000180.1:0-26286 GCF_057473405.1 Sulfobacillus sp. TH-112 | reverse complement strand
GGCAGACACCCCAGGTCCTAGCGGCATTCTCGATGGAATTCGTAAGGGCAATGTTTTTATCACCGCGAATGCCACGTCTCCCCAAATTCTCTCTCACCAAGAACCCATTCCCTTTACTCATATGGGCCGTCAACCAGGCACTCTGTCGTTGTCGTTCGATGGCGTAAACGGTCAACGCATCCGCCTGATTGACCAAGACGGTGTGGTCGCAGAACACATGGTCGATGGCGATCAGATGGAGCTCTCTTTTCGCCAAGAAAATAGTCGCTATCTGCGCATTGAAGTTCACCAATGGCACCACGAATGGCGGGTCTGGATGCCACAAGTTCTCACCAATCCCATCTACTTCGAACCCTCAAAGGAGCCTTTATATGGCACGCACCTATGACTTTTGGATCACGGCACTTCGCACCTGGATTATTCGCCGCACCCTCCCATTAACCGATTGGCAGGTGAGCTATGACGGCATCGATCCCACTAAAGACGACAATAGCGAATGGCAACGCTGGGCCCATCCTGAATCGCCATGTCGCCATTTAACGACCACTTCCGAGATGCCTTGGGATGAAGCCGGATTATTCTTCGACGTCGACGGAGAAACCTTATTGCGCATTAACGGTCTGGCCGCTTATGGATTAAATCCCTTTCACCAGCGCTATTATCCTAAGGCGAGTGCGGGAACCTCACTTTGCATTACCTTAGACCAAGTCACTACCGGGCTCATGGGCGTCCCCGCCGCCTCTCCCGGTATTCACCGGGCCGCTTGGATCGAGACCGATGCTACTGCGGAGACTTGCTATTGGGATCTTTCCTGTTTGGTCGAATGGGCCGAGGCGGAAGGCACGCCCACCCACCTCAAACGGTGGCTCCATCATGCTCTTGATGAGGCCCTCAACCCGCTTTATGCGCTCTCTCCCGATGAGACCGCCATACGCGCCTATACGAATCGCCATCCCCATGATGCTGAGGAAGAAGGTCTGGTAGGGGCGCTAAATCGCGGCCCGGTAGAAGGGCTTTTGCCTATTGAGCGTGGTACTCTCGATGCCCATCTCGAAGCCCTTCACGAGAATTTGACGCGCATTTACGAAGAACTGGGCCATCTAGCGCCAAAATCTCCCGGCACCCTCGTCATGATGGGACATGCCCATATTGATTTGGCTTGGCTTTGGCCAATGCAGGAAACGCATCGTAAGGTAATTCGCACCGTCGCGAGCCAATCCCACCTGTTAGAGCGCTATCCCGACTGGATATTTGGCATGTCGTCGCCAGAAATGTGGGAGGTACTTCAAGAAGAGCCTGAACTCTACGCGCGCTGGGTGGAACTCAGCCGGGCAAACCGCGTCAGCGCATTAGGCGCTTTCTGGGTAGAGTCGGACAGCCAATTAGCCCATGGGGTGGCCATTATACGACACCTTCTCTATGGTCTCCGATATTTTGAGCGTGTCACTGGCAAGCGACCGCAACTAGCATTTCTCCCCGACACATTTGGTTTTTCGGGAGCACTCCCCACCCTCTTGGCGAAAGCTGGCATACGCCTCTTTGCCACCACCAAAATTAACTGGAACGATACCAATCGCTTCCCATATAAGGACTTTCGCTGGATCGGTCCTGATGGCTCAGAAGTCCAGGGCAGCCTCTTTGGTAGTTCGCCCGATGGATATAACGGAAAGGCGTCCATAAACGATCTGCGTGCGGCCTTTCATCAATACGCAGAAAGCGGCGTGCAATCCCAGGTCCTCTATGCGATGGGACACGGCGACGGCGGTGGCGGAACGGACGAGAGTATGTTAGAGCGTCTCACACGGTACCGTAAGCTTCCTCTCCTACCAGAGCTGACTCACACCTCCGTTGAAACGCTCATCGCAGAGCGTAATTGGGATCAACTGCCCAAATATCGGGGTGACCTCTATCTGGAATACCACCGCGGGGTGTACACTGCGCAAAGCCAGGTCAAATCGCAAAACCGTTACTACGAAATCGCGGTAACGGCGATGGAAGCGTGGAGTGCGTTGACGGGCGATACCACATCGTTTGAACCGTGGTGGCGAAAACTCTTACGCAACCAATTTCATGACATATTGCCTGGTTCCTCCATACATGCCGTCTATGAGGACTTTTCCCGGGACATGCAGGCGATTCAACGAGGACTAGATGCCGCCCAAGAGAAGATTGAGGCGCGGCTTTGGAGTGCATCCCATTCCCTTCACCTCTTGGTCGGGAATCGCAGTCTCTTCCCGCGTCCACAAGGCACGCTAGAGGTACCCCACGCCACTCCCTTTTCGCTCTACTGGAACGACGCGTGGCATTCTTGTCGCGTTGGACCGTCGGGGCATTTTTTTGTAGATATCCCTGAAGTTCCAGCGCTGGCACTCGCCACCTTCCCTATGAAGGAGCAGTCTCACGATGAGGTATCCTCGGTCACATCCACCGAACAGGCCAACGTGTTTCACTTTCATGGGCCAGAAACGGACATTGAGATTGGGCCTGCAGGCATTACCCAGTTCATTTATCGAGGTCGGGAAATATTAAAAGGCGCGGCCGGAATAGTGGCGTTCTTTCAACATCCGGATCAGTTTGACGCTTGGGAATTGGTCGAACCGCGAAAGCGCGGATATGTCTCACTCACCCACGACCTCCTCCAAGTCACTGAGTGGAATTCTCGCCATGCCACCGTTACCCTCACCCACCATGTCGGTCCCTCGACGATCATTGAACATATCGCGTTGGATAAGATGAGTGACGACATTACCATCAGCTGCGAAATGACACTGCGCGAACGTCACTTGGCTATTCAATATGCGATCCCCACCACGATTGTGACCTCTAACGTCACGCGCGAAACGCTCTGGGGAACCGACCTTTTACCCACTGAACCCGGTGGCCCCAGTGATGTGGCTCGATTCGAATGGGTGGCTCACCGCTTTGTGGATTTGAGTGAACCGCACTTTGGTCTGGCGCTCGCGAACGATGGGCGATATGGTCACTTCGTCGATGGCGGCACCCTCACTCTGACGCTCGCTACGACCCCTCTATATCCGGATCCCAGTGCCGATAGTTCACCGTCTCCAGCCCGTCTCCTCCTAAGCCCGCACCATCGCCATTGGACCGAAGACCATCTTTTAGCCAAGGCCTATGCGTTCTCTCATCCTCCCCTAGTCGCCCAAGGATACCAAGAGGACCCGCAACCCACGATCGTGAACCCCCTCCAAGGGCTGCCGGAAAATATCGCGCTGGTGGGGTTGAAAGGTGCCGAAGACGGGTCAGGAGACCTCATCTACTATTTAGGTGAAATGTGGGGAGATGATTGCGAAGCCACGGTTACCTGGCCCGTTCCAGTAGCTGAAGTCGCCTATGCTGAGATGATTAGCGAATCCTCCCAAACACCGATCACCGTCAGCGACAATATCTCCACAGTGCATCTGGCTCCGCGCAGTCTCGTCGTAATACGGGCGAGGCCGAAAGGCAAAAGGTCATGAGCGAGAGAACCCCATCCCCCATGAACCAGTCATCCTCTTCCCCCTTTGGCTATGGGACCTCGATCACTTTAGGATTAGGGATGTTTGGGATCTCCTTGGCGGCGGGAATTTACAATAGCTACGTACCCCTCTTTATCCGGCACTACATCCCGAGCGCGGCCGTGATTGGCATCATTGTCTCTATTCGCACTCTCATGGGTGTATTTCTTAACATGTACTTTTCGGCTGCCAGCGATCGCAATAGCTCCCGATTTGGTCGACGAATGCCCTATATCTTAATCGGAATGCCCATTACCGGTCTTTTGTTCATACTGTTTCCTTGGCAAATTGGCGCCGCTTTTCTTATTACCGTGGACATCGTGTATGCTGTGGCATCCAACATTTTCTATGCGCCCACCATCGCACTCATGCCCGATGTCACGCCCATAGTCAAACGCAGCCAAGCTTATGGCATTATCAATGCCATGGCTGGATTGGCTGCACTACTGGCATTTTTCATTGGCCCCACCCTGTTCCACGTGGGCCGCTCCGTTCCTTTCCTGGTCGTTGGCATCATGTTTTTCATCATCCCGCTCCTCATGTGGTGGAGGATCAAAGAGCCCGTCGTATCCTCGGACCACAAACCCGCTCTCGGCATCCGCCATTTGCTGAATGCTGGGCGCCGAATTCTTGTCGATAGGAATCGGACAGCGCTATATCTCCTCCTCGCCGTGTTTTTTTGGTCGGGAGGAGAAAGTTCGGTAGAAACCTTTTTTGTAACCTATGGTGTATATCGGCTCCACTTGGCCTCGTCCGTCGCCGTCATCACGATTGGCCTTTTCGCCCTAGCCTATCTCCTCTTTGCTGTACCCAGTGGATTCCTCTCGGCGCGGATTGCACGCCGCACTCTGGTCATGGAGGGAACCGTGGGACTGGCGCTGTCCTTCCTCGTCCTGGGATTCTTAACTCATATTTGGCCGATACGGGTGTTCGCCCTGATTGCTGGCGGATTTTGGGCTTTTGTTAATATTAATGGCTATCCGTGGTTTACCACCCTGGCCAACCCAGCTGATGTGGGGGCTTATACCGGGCTATGGTTGATGGCCGCGGGTCTTGGAAATTTTCTTTGCCAACCCGCCATCGGCTTTCTGATGGATCATCTCGGCTATAATTGGCTCTTCTATGGGGCGGGCATTGCCGTATCGATCGGCTTTATCGCACTCCTTCTCACCAAGCGAGAATTGTCTCCCGTGAACGTGAACACGTGATCCATCGAGACGGGCGATGCGTACAAAATTCCTGAGAACGAGAAAGGACCGCCTTCTCTTGACGGTAGAGACTCCAGTAGGGGAGTGTTGGGCGAATATCACAGCCCCAGCCCGGCATACGCGGCAGAGGAGCCGCGATTTAATAAGCTCATCCCTCCCTCCATGGCCAAATCCTATGCGGAGATCCCCTGCTAAGTCATGCCAAGATGACCCCACTGTCCGCTGAAAATCAGCCCAAAGAGCCTTAAGATACGAGAGATGGGGATAGGCTCCGCATTCCGGAACGCCAAAATAACGATGACAAAGGTCGCACCCTCGTCACAATGGTAAACGGCGGTTGATAGGATGCAAATGATGCCGTGGAAGCCACCGACAGCGTACTACGACGAACGCCTGAACGAGTGGGCAGACACCTACAGGACACCACTTTTCCACTACCAACAACTCTTTTCCTGGCTGTATCGCCGTCCAGCTTCCTACGTGGGTCGCGACGTATCACATCTTCCATCCTCCCTCTGAACCCGCCCCAGCACATCGAAACGCTGGGCCGAGCAACACAAATAACATCATAATACCTTCCACAACGGACAGAAACTTACCTTAAGAAGGCTCCTAAAGGAAATCCGCCGCGCGCCGAGTTCAAATGGGTCATATCGTGGCGCGACCTGAAGACATTGCTAGGTAGCATGCCCTCATGCGGCTTTTGAGGGAAATACCGTCATCCTTGAAAATCCCCATTTCACCTAAGATATCACCTATTTGGCGGGCTAGATATTGACATCGTCGTCAGTATTGAGTGAATATTATGCCTCAATAGGAAGTGAACCGAGGAGGTGAAAAATGTGAGTAACTCTCGGAAGCGAGGCTGGGCGTGGTTGTTTCTCATTCCATTCGCAGCCCTCTTATTCCCGATGCTCTATGCGCATCAAAATCCCGTTATCGCGGGGTTCCCGATGTTCTACTGGTACTTGATCGTGTGGATTGTACTGACGGGGATTATTAGCGCCATCGTGTACGCTCTGACTGGCCCCTATACCGACGAAGACTAATCGAAAATTAGGAGGGAACGACTGTGAATTGGACGGAGTTTACCGTCTTCGCGATTCTCTTTATTCTTGTCGCAGTAATCGGCTTTATGTCTTCTCGTTGGCGGTCTGGCAATCTCGACTTGCTGGATGAATGGGGCTTGGGCGGCCGTCAATTTGGGACATGGATCACATGGTTTTTGATCGGTGGCGACCTCTACACAGCTTATACATTCATTGCCGTTCCGGCCGCCGTCTATGGTCAAGGCGCCATGGGCCTTTTTGCGGTGCCCTATACGATTTTAGTATTCCCCATCATGTTTTTAGTGATGCCACGCTTATGGCAAGTCTCCAAGCGCAATGGATACGTGACACCGGCCGACTTTGTGCGCGGCCGCTATGATTCACGGGGGCTAGCGCTGGCCGTAGCCATTACGGGGATCCTAGCCACCATGCCCTACATTGCGTTACAACTAGTCGGCATTCAAGCAGTTCTCAAGGTGATAGGAATTAATGGCGATTGGCCACTCATCATCGCCTTCGCGATATTGGCAGCCTATACCTATCTTAGTGGACTGCGCGCACCCGCTTTAACCGCTATTGTAAAAGACGCACTGATATATATCACCATCATTGTGGCCGTCATCGTCATCCCCTTAAAACTGGGCGGGTTTGGCTCCATCTTTCATGCCGCTCAGGTCACGTTGCCGACCTTAAAAGTTCCGGCTAGTTCAATTCTTCCCAGTGGAGACTTTAGCGCGTTTGCCACATTGGCGTTGGGGTCGGCGTTCGCCTTGCTCCTCTATCCTCATGCAGTGACCGGGGTATTAGGATCAAAAAGCGCCAATACCATTCGCAAAAACGCCTCGTTGTTGCCGTTGTACTCGGTGGCGCTGGCCTTTATTGGATTGTTGGGATACATGGCCATTGCCGCACACATCCATTCCAAAGTAACTAGCTTAGTGGTGCCTCTACTGTTCGCCAAGATGTTTCCTGCCTGGTTTACGGGATTTGCATTTGCGGCCGTGGCTATCGGCGCCCTAGTTCCGGCGGCGATCATGTCCATCGCCGCAGCGAACCTTTTTACGCGCAATATCTATAAAGAATATTTTCGCCCGCAAGCGACCGCCAAACAGGAATCCCATGTGGCAAAATTGGTCTCCCTACTCGTAAAGGCGGGTGCATTGGTATTTGTCGTGGCCATTCCGGAAACCTACTCCATAAACCTGCAACTGCTCGGAGGTATTTGGATCTTGCAGACGATGCCGTCTATCGTCATCGGCTTATATAGCCGATGGTTTCATCGAACCGCGCTTATTATTGGCTGGGCCGTGGGAATGATCTTAGGGACATTAATGGCCGCATCGACGGGCTTTAAAAGCTCGGTATTTGCACTACACCTGGGACCTTTGGTCATTCCCGTCTATGCCGCAGTGTGGGCTGTAGCCGCAAACTTCGTAGTGGCCATTGTTCTCACTTGGGTTTTTAATGCAGCACAGGTGTCATCCGGAGAAGACCACTCCATTGAGACTATTGCTTAACGTTGAATGACGGGGAGGGCAGGACTTTGCCCTCCTTTTTTTCATGGGCGCCCCGCACACGCGATGCAAAGTCACGGTGGATCAAGGATTTAGAGAAAAGGACTTCGAATCCGATCTGTTGAGAGACTCCATTCGAACCCATGGGACCGTTTGCTGCTCTCTTTATCAGCTCGTAATCCTCACCTTCGGATCCTCATAGAGGCCCCTTTCGCGGCGAAAACCTGCCTGCCCGCCCACCAATTTTTCCCCGTGTCTCAATCCCTAGCTCCGTAAATAATACTTTCATCATTCTGTGCATGGATACAAATCTTGTGCGTGGTTCGTTATGCGATAGGATACCTGTTGAGTCGGAACCGATACGAATTCCAGGAACCGCAGACGCTGAATAGACTTCTTACACGAACGGAGTGGCATCATGAATCAGCCTAAGGCCTTTGAACGACAATACCGCGCAGTAATTCGCAACGAACGACTGACAGCTTTGGCGGGCGCCGTGCTATTAGTGGGCTTTATCATTGATCTCTATGCGACCACGGATCTTAATAAACTCATCATGGTCCATATCTTTATCGGAGCCCTGCTAGCCGGACCACTCATCGTCAAGCTTTCTAGCGTCGGCTACCGATTTTTTAGCTATTACGGCAAGTCGCCAGCCTTTATAGCCAAAGGTCCCCCTAACGTTTGGCTACGTCTTTTAGCCCCATTTCTAATCCTCGTTACGCTGACCCTCTTTCTCAGTGGAGTCGCGTTGGCTCTTGAAGGAGGCCCAACCAATCGATTGATCTTTTTGATTCACGCAGGCAGTGCCGCCATATGGATTCCTCTTATTGTAGTGCACGTCTATGCCCACATCCATCAGGTCCCACGCGCCGTCGCCAGTCATTGGGACTCCTCCTCTCCCGATGCCCTATCAGGGCGGATTAAGCGTCTGCGGATTACTATCCTGTCCCTCATCATAGGGGCCTTGGGCGGACTCCTGCTCACTCGTTTGGCGTCTCCATGGAAGCATATCCACTTCCCCTCGGGGATACAAAGCCCCGTGATATTAGGGATCGGCGCCGCCGTCATCGCCATGTTCATCGCGGTGCCGTTACTGCGTGGCGCAAGAGAATAGCGATACGGTAGGTCTAGGATGAGGGACATCAAAGCACCCCTATTTTCACGAGACCGCTATGGCTCAGAATTGATCCATCGTGGATACCAAGGTTTGTTACCGCACCGAGTCACACGCAGTCGAGCCTCTATTCGCCCACGATTGAGAAGAAGATGTGAGTGCACACCAAAAAATCGGGCCAGATATCCGCTGGCCCGTAGTAGAATAGATAATTTCTCTGTCGTCCTATAAGCTACAGTAACTTAAACGTGTTCACCGTCTCCGTCAATCCCCGAGTTAACATCAATCGATACAGTAAAATGTCGGCCCTGATCGACCAAACGGGATGGTGGAATGAGAGTGGACGGTTCTTTTCCACGAGAAAATGACCTATCCAGGAGCATCCATAGCTCACCGCTAGGGCAATCACGACGTAAATCCAATTCCACGAAATGATACCCAGTAATAGGGCGATAATTCCTGCGCTGGTCCCGACAAAATGCCATAGTCGGGTGGCAAGCGCCTCGTGGCCCTTCAGGTAGTCCAGCCAAAACGCATAAAATGTCGGTGCGTTCGACAATGTCTTCCCCTCCTATGGATACCTTCGCGAAAATTTCGTTTTTTCCTGCCATCTGGAAATTCGGTGACCTCATCCACCTCACGATATCGCCCTGCGCTAATCTCTTCCTTCTCGAGGAGAAATACGGCATGATGAACAAAATAGACGAGAGGCGTGGTATCGTATGGACGCAGCGTTACCAAAGAATCAAGTGAAACGTCATCCCGAGCGAGGCTATTACGACGAAGCAACCATTAATGCGATTCTGGATGAGGCGTGGTATTGCCATGTTGCCACCGTACGAGAGGCCATGCCCATCGTTATCCCCACGCTTCATGTCCGCAGAGATCAAGGGCTCTATATCCATGGAGCGGTAGCCGCGGGAATGTTCAAAGATCTTGCGACGGAAACTCCCATTTCTGTCGCGGTCACACTCATGGATGGCATCGTTCTTGCGCGTTCTCTGTATAATCATTCGGCCAATTACCGGTCCGTGGTGATCTTTGGGGTCGCGCGAGAAGTGAGCGAAGCGCAGGAAAAGTTAGCCGTGCTCAAAGCGCTTTCGGATAAGATTGCCCCGGGTCGTTGGGATGATGCAAGACAGCCCACCGCTTCGGAACTCAAGGCCACCCGGATCTTCCACCTACCACTGCAACATGCTTCGGCTAAAATCCGCACTGGACCGCCCATTGACGACCCAGACGATTTAGAGAGGGCCACCTGGTCGGGAATTTTACCTCTCTTGACTCATCGCGGCGCTCCCGTACAGACGCCCGAGCAAAACGGATCCCCGCCCTTACCCGCTTACTTGGCGCACTGGCAAGACACTCCGGAGCCTATGACGGACGTGGCACAACCCGACACAGAATAGAGCGCATCATAGCACGGCGCCAGTCAAAGGACAAATCCGCGCGAGGGACATTGCACAATCGGACCACAGTGAGCCCGGGCAACGAACACCATGGCAGAGAGAGGGGTCTTTAGTGAGATGGGTAGCTTGGCGAGCGGAGAGAAAAAGTGCCAAAAAGCCCGCTGTTATCTTGGCTCAACGAGCGACCAGGCGAAGTGGCAGCCTCTCTTTTAGGCAAAAACCACCAATTTCATCATAAGAAAACTTGTCAGGGAAGCGAGGAACATGGCCAGGAGCTTCGCAATATTGTTGGCTAACACATGATCGATGGCATGGGTCTCCGCAATCCAGGGAGCAATAAACCCTAAGATAAGGTCATTGACCACCAAATTGATAACCGATTGTACCAAAAATAGCAACCTCTGGCGCATGGCACCAGGTCCATTTTTGCGCCGCTGGCGGCGAAATGTCCACCGGCTATTCCAGATATAGCTATTCAAAATGGCGGCCAGCACAGCGATGGTATTGTAGACCACAAGTCGCTGCACATTATGAGTCGGGGCGAGAAAATAGAGTCCATTAAATACTCCCAAGTCGATTATGGCGTTGCCAAAACCGACAAAGACAAACTTTAGCAACTGCCACAGTCGCTTCATGCAGTGCTTCCTCGTTGTTCGGCAATAATTTCACTGTACCAATTCACCAGTTCCACCGTCGGTAATCGCCACCCCCATCGCTCCGCTTCATGGCGTGCGCGTCGTGATAACTCCTCGCGACGGGCAGAATGCATCAATTCGTGGACACGCTCCCCAATGGTTTCAGGGCGATCCGCATGAAAGAGCAGCCCAGCTCCACTTTGATCCGTCAATTCATGGGTCGGCTGACTCTCCGCCGCGATGATTGGTAGACCCGAGGCCATCGCTTCAAGCAACACCAATCCCAAGGTGTCCGTCGTCGAAGGAAACACAAATACGTCTGCCGAAGCATAAGCTTCCGCGAGTTCTTCACCATGCAAGGTCCCCATAAAGGTGGTGGGTTTATGGCGGTATAATTCTTGTAAACTCCCCTTAGCTGGTCCATCACCAACGAAACTCAAATGTAGGTTAGGATTGGCCTCAAAAAGTGCGGGCAAACGATCGAGTCCTTTTTCTAAAGCCACGCGTCCTACCGATAGCGCAATCATGCGGTCCGGATGCCCGTCAGTCAACCGATTGCGCATGGCCTCCGTGCGTTTAGACGGTGAAAAAAGTTGCAAATCGACCCCGCGAGTCCACACTCGGACATTTTTAATGTTTTGCTCAATGAGTTCTTGACGCACCGCTTCAGAGGTGGCCAAGTTTAAATCCGCTCGATTATGCAACGCCCGCAGGCAAGCCCAAATAGCGGGTTTGGTGAACCCCAAGTGATAAAATTCCGCATAGCGCGCAATATTAGTATGATAGGACGCCACTAAGGGACGGCCCTGCCCGACGGCAGATAATACGCCACCCCATCCGATCACAAAAGGGTTCACGGCATGCACGATATCGGGATTAAATTCCCGGATATAATGACCGATACGCGGCAAAGGCATTCCCCAGGGCTTACCTCCGTATATGAACCCTACGCTGACATTGGGAACATCGCGCACAGGAATTCCCTCGAACATGGCTTCGCCACCGCGCGGTGCAATCACCAGCAATTCATGGCCCATTTTCTTCAATTCACGTAACGTCGCAACAATCCTCGTTACCACCCCGTCGGTTGACGGTAACCACGTTTCGGTAACAAACACAATTCTCATGAAGACCAGCCTATCTCCCTGTCTTTTGAGGGTTAGCCCGCCCGCCACCGACGAGCAGTCTGAAGTCCGAACCATTAATGAGTCCACGAAATGAAACCAGCCTAGTATACCACAAGAGAGTCCCTCGCCACATCAAACCTGACCATAGACGCGCGGCACACTATATCCCATATTACCATCTTTACGCTGCCAGGACATCCACTCCAGCGCATGGAACGGGGTTTCCTAATAAGCCAAATTGTGTCACAATGGTAGCATGAAATTTAGGGAGGCGAAACGAATGGACGATAGAACATGGGATCGTGTAACGGGGCTCCTCTTAGGAGCTGCAATAGGATTTGCTGCCGGTATCTTGTTGGCTCCAACCACTGGCACAGAAACTCGTGAAACGATTAAAAAGAAAACGCAAGGAACCTTAGATCAAGTCTCTGGGGGCGTCAAGGACATTCGAGACAACCTCACTAAAAAAGGGCAGGAATTATGGCGTCGGGGCACGACGGAGATTTCGCTGGACGACGATGAGGCATCTCATGAAGGCGCCGAGGAAAACGCATGAGTAGCGCCACTGCGCTCACTATTATTGCAATTTCAGTGGGCCTCTTAGCGTTATTTGCGATTGTCGCGATTATCTTCCTGTTGCGCTTGGTTGTTCACCTCATCTCCTTTGAAAAAACCTTGGTAGAGGAACTAGCCGAGCTAAGAACCTTGGTCGCCCATGTGCGAGAGACGACTGACCGGGTGGGACATACCGTCCGCGATGTCCAAGTCGCCGCCCAAAGAGTCGGAACCATCGTCGGCGCAGTTGCCACGCTGTTTGCTGGACGAGCTGCATCCAAGTCGGATACTGCTCAGAGAAAGCGGGCTTGGTGGGTGACAGGAGCGTCTCTTGGATGGTCGCTCATAAAGAAGCGTCGTCAGAAGGCTCGCAAGAAGACCGCCGTACTTCCGGCACAGGACAAAAGCGTATCCCTTTAAAATCACCCCAGAAATCATGTCTGGGGTGATTTTCTTTTGTTGCTTATGGTATGCCGAGACCGATGACGGCTCAAGGGATTTCGGGTCCCTCAATCAATTGACAGACCGCCCCGGGTCGCTTAATCCTCAGGGAGAACGTTTCCAATACGCGAAAAATGTGGTTCATTCGAGTGGATTCCACAAAGGCCACATGTAAGTCCAAGCCTATTGCCAAATCCATGTTTTCTGTCCCAGGCGCCACCACGAGCACCGTTTCGTCGGGAATGAGCGGTGATTGATACACCCCCCCTTCCACCAGCTTCTGGATCTGTTCCACCTCCAACACCCCAGAATCGCCATATAATCGATGCCAGGTCGCATAGGTCGAGACCCCCGCCACCACCGTGAATGGGGGCATAAATCCGGCAGAAGTTAGATGACTCACGGCACGTACCACGTCCCGGAATCCGCTTTGGGGCTCATCCCATCCTGCGCTCTCAATCACATGACGTCCGTCGACGGTGAGTAGTCCTTCGACATTCTGCTCGGGAATGCCATGAAAAATTGCGTGATCCTCAGCCAGGGCCACAAAGCTCGCCGCTGCCTCCGCTTTCGACCAATCCAATCGATTCCCGGTCGTCCTGGCCTCTTCGAGATCCCTCCAATCCAAAATAAAGTCTTTAAAGAGGACCGGAACACGTTGGTAAACACGAATGGTCTCGACCTCATTGTCTTCTTCGCCCTGCATACTGACCCGAGCTAAGTCCAAACCGGGGCTGCGATCCACCTGAATAACTTGAACTCCGGCTCCGATGGGGCCAAACAGCGGTACAAAGCGCCGCGCCACCAGTTGGCGACGAGCCACTTGAGTGACTAACCCTTGCAGTTCAGACCACTCCGCTTCGTTGATCGGAGCCTCCTGGCGATTCAATATGTCCATGAATTATTCCCTCCTTCGACGGCGGACCCAACCGTCCATTCGCTGTCTCGAGACATTTTTTGTTGATATCGTTCGTGACTAATAATGCGATCAATCAACGGCACCATAGGTGCCATCTCGGTGTTCGCCCAAGACCGTAATTGCTCGTATAACGCCATTTCGTCCTCCCAGGTTTCACCTGCATGGAGAACGAATTGGGGCGCGCCTCCTATATCGGCGAGCGCTTCTGCCACCCACGCCAAATGGCGCATCTCCTCCACGGCCTTCTCCTCCGAGTTGAGCCCAACTTGGCGGGTGTGTCGACTGAGAAAGCTCTCCAGTAAGTACCGCAAAATTTCTTGGTACTCCTTTGAGACCAGCGTTTCTAGTCGCCGAGCAATATGTTCAGAAGGCGTGTCTTCGTTCTGCGGCGACGGTTCAGCATAACGCTCTTTGAGTTCAACGAACTGGCGACGATGGTCTCTCTCATCAACAACGATACGGCCAATGAGTGTCTGGATCCGGTCATCCGCGATATCGCGCTGATGCGCAAGATATTGGCTAATGGCTTCCTCTTCCGCGTCAATATCATATTGGATAGCTTCCATTCCATTAAGCAACGGAAGCACCTCAGGCGGTGTCAAATCGGGAGTGCCACCAATAGCGACGATACTGTGCGCCAACCACTTAAAATGACGCATTTCATCGCGGGCAATCGCCTCAATGTTCGGCCCAAATTGCTTGACTACCGTCCAAGCGTGGGTCAGGTAATGAATAATCGCCTGATGCTCGCCCATTAAGTCCTGATTTAACAAGATAATCTGATCTTCACGGCTGTGGACCATTCTCACGGCTCCTTTCGGCCAATTCAAGACTAGTATGCCGAAGGGCGAAGAAAACATCACGATTTAGGACTGTCACCATCCATTCGCTCTTTGAGATGACTTAACTCACGTCCCATGTTTTGCATCTCGCGTTCCGCCATACTGAGAAATTTTTCTAGTTCTTGATGCCGGTCTTGGTCTATTTCCATGAGGTGTCGAACCTCATTATATAAATCGAGGGCGCGGTCTAATTCCTGTCGCAAATTCTTCATCCGACCATCCATCACGAGCCGCTCGTGCCGTGCACGTTCCGAGGTCATCAAGGGGGCCAACAATTGTCGCAACCGCAGATCATCAGATGAAAGCCGAATGTCGATATGATCACTACTGGTCCGGGCGGATTGGATCCATGTCAACGCATCTGGAACCGGGACGCCACGCACATACCCCTGCCAGGGAGATATGGGCAACTCAATGCGCCGATGAGCAGAAATGGCCATTTGCCACTCTGAGCCACCTTCCAGCGAATCCACGAATCGCACACGTCCAACATTGGAGAGCAAGAATCCTACAATCATTTGGAGGGCGGGATTCTGAACCGTAATGCGCCCCAAATACACTAACAATTTATCGATATCGTCGCGCATAACCTCACCATACCTGTATCACGGCTGGTTTGCAACACGTCGCATTGGTGGGTGCGCCCAGAATATCCAAGATTTTTCGTATAAATCCGAGGATTACCATGATCATCAGACACAGTTTGTACTAACATAGGAATTACCCCATCGGTCGGCGTGGTTGAAAGAAAATATCCCATAGTGCTGGCGGCCGGTGGATTGGGCATAATATTGGAAAGACCATCCATCGCACCCATTGGCGCTTGCATTAATAGAGCCTGTTGGGAAGGAAAACCACACTGAAGAGCGAATAATATGATACGGCTGACAACAGCCCTCACCTTGAAGGTCGTTGTTCCATATACTGGAGGTAACACTTAGCCGTACAGTACGTAAATGGAGAAAGGAGCGGACGGCCATGAAGTCACTTACAGAAGGGGAAATTCGCGCGCTGATACATTTGTTGGGCGATGACGACATTAAAACGGCTCAAGTTGCGCGAAAGACGCTCATTGATGCACGTACTCAGGTCGAACCGTATCTTCACGAAGCGCGTTCCTCGGCCGATCCACATGTGCGTACTCGGGTCTACAGTATACTGGAGCGCCTACGTTTAGATGAACTGGGACGACGCTTTGATCGATTCTGTGAAATGCCCTCAGCCTGGATCGACCTCGAAGAGGGGGCCTTTCTGATTGCGGAAGCAGGATACCCCAGTCTTAACCGCAATCACTATCGGACAATGCTTGATGACATGGCCACCGATTTTAAGCGGCGCACGGAACACCATGGCAATCTACGCGGCCGTGAACTCATTGAGGCGCTAAATCAATACTTTTTCGAAGACTTAGGGTTCGCAGGCAATGAAGACGGATATTACGATCCCGACAACAGCTACATTAATCAAGTACTAGACCGTCGACTAGGCATTCCGATCAGTCTGTCAGCTGTCTATTTACTCATTGCCCGTCGACTGCGCATTCCCGTCGTCGGCATTGGTATGCCAGGGCATTTCTTGCTCCAATACAACGACAGTCTATTTATTGATCCCTTCCACAAGGGCCGCCTCCTGAATCGGGGTGAATGCGTTCAATTTTTGATGAATAACGGATTCGGATTTCATCCGGTGTACTTAAGTCCTACCCCTACACGATTCATGTTGGTACGAATGCTCACCAACCTCATCCAAATCTATAGCACCCAAGACCCTGATCGAGCTGACTCTCTGACCGCATTTCGAGATATGCTGATGCATGCATACGCGAAAGTCTAACGCATGTGTTGTATTGCGGCGCCATGTGGAGTCCTGTCATCAGCGGTCGGGAGACCCTCCTGAAGACGGGCTCCATTTTTGTCGCTCTCATTGAAGATAATCTAGCACGTGATGAACTGAGCCCCTCATGGTCCCGGACGGTATCTTGACATCACCGCTAAGCTCCACCAACGCCTCCTGAACCCAATATACCGCCATTCCCGCCGCGTGAGCGGGAACAATATCCTCTACCAGGTCATTACCCACCATGAGCCAGTGCTCGGGCGAAATGCCTAACTGATCAGCCGCTTCCGCGTAATAATCGGGTTGGGGTTTTGTCGTATGGACCGTCTCCAACGACGTCCGCAAATCAAACGGAAAGCCCTCGAGGCCAGCCCACTCGAGACGCGCGTCGATGGCCACCCGAGGAAAAAGCGGGCTCGTGAGCAACGCGACTTGATAGCCACGCTCCTTTATGGTGGTTAAGAGCCCCATCACCCCGTATATCGGCCAGGTCAGTCGCGCCAGTGCGGGAAATTGGTCAACATAAAGTCCCTGCAGCAACGATTCAATCTGGTCTCGCCTCAGCCCTGTTCGCGATTCAAAGCGACGATAAAAGAAGTCTTCCAGTCGTTCCTCGTCGGGACCCTTCGCCATCATCTCTTCCATGCTGGTATAAATTTCTTTCACCAACGATCCCTGGGAAGGGAATTTTTCCCTCAGTGTGGTATCTAACATTGAAATATATGTGGAAATGAAGTCTGGTCCCAAGCGAATCAGTGTATCATCCAAATCAAATGCGACAACTTTAATTGATTGCATAAACTCCTCACCCTATCTCCGTGTCAAGCTTGATGCCCGCGAAATCTCGATTGATGCGTACAGATTTCCCATCCACGCGACGCACAGACTTAGTGTACCATGTAAGAAACGAACATCGAAGGGACGACTAAGAATGGTTTCATGTGACGGCGTGGTCCTCGCTGGCGGGCAGTCACGACGGATGGGAAGCTCCAAAGGAGACCTCGAATTGAGTCCCGGTATCACTTTGCTTGACCATGCGGTGACAACGCTCGAGGCTATTTGCCAAGGGCTAATTTGGGTGTCTCGGCCCTATGCGCATGCCGTGTCTGACGCCCGGGAACTTCCTGACAGCGCCCCCAACCGTGGACCCTTGCAAGGCATCTTGGAAGCCTTCAGGCATAGCTCCAAAGACGTGCTAGCTGTGCTAGCTGTAGACTTGCCCTTAGTGACCTGTGATCTCTATCACCTTCTCTACGCGGCTTGGCGACAGTCATCTCTTAAAGCAGACGTCGTCTATGGATATGTTCTAGGTGGAGACGAACAGCCACTCGCCGGATGGTGGCATCGGCGGTCCATGGAAGCGTTAGAGCGCGCAGCGTCCCAATCTACCGTTCCCCGAGTTCAGTCGGTATTAGAAAATCTGACGGTGTTACGGATTGCTCTGGCGGATCCGCGATGGATTACCAACGTGAACACCCCGGTACAGTGGCTAAGTTTTCGCGGCGAGAGCAGCCGATGAGGATACTGCACATTGCGGGAATGTCCAATTCTGGGAAGACCCGACTGATCGAAGCACTAATCCCCATGCTCCCCGTGCACGAAGTGCTCAAGTGGACTCACCACACACTGCCAGCCGATCCCATAGAGAGCGATACGGGACGATTTCAGTCTTTAGGGACGCGTACACTTTTGGCTGGTCCCGAGGGGATTTGGGGCCATATGGCCGTACCGCGAGAACAAGTATACGCGTGGCTTGCGCAAAGTCTTGGTGATGATGACCTACTGATTGTGGAAGGCGATAAAGGTTCCGTATTTCCTAAGATTTGGATGGGTGCTGGAGACATTCCTCAAGAATCGATTTGCTTAGTCGTCAGTCCATCCCCTCCGCCATTGAACGGCCCTCCCTGGATTGCGTCATCGATGCCTCCCGAGGAGGACGAAATTAGGGCGATTGCTCTTTATCTATCTCAGCACTGGCAAGAATATACCTATCGCATTTCAGGAGGACAATACCCATGAGTCAGTATGTCACCGTCGAAGACGCGCGAGCCCTTATCAGAGAGCGATTACCCAAAGAGAGGCCCTCGAAGCGTGTACCCCTCGCCCAAGCTTTGGGACTATCTCTCAAAGACACCATATACACAGAGGACGATATCCCCCCGTTTTCTCGAAGTGCCATGGATGGTTATGCACTGCGATCGGGGGATACTCCTGGAACACTGCGGGTCATGGGAACGAGTTATGCCGGATCACAATGGTGGACTCCTCTTCAAAAGGGTGAATCGGTCCGAGTCATGACGGGAGCGCCGATTCCCCCAGGCGCCGACACAGTGATTGAACAAGAGCGCGTAGAACTTCGTCTCAATACTATCCGACTCCATGACACCGTCAAACCCCAGCGTAACATCATGACAAGAGGCCATGAATATCCCAAGGGCAGCATGGTGCTTCAGTCTGGGACTCGCTTAACGCCTATAAATATAGGCCAATTAGCCAGCCTCGGACTGACCGAAGTATCGATCGTGCAGCCTCCCACGGTTCTCATATTGACCACCGGCGATGAACTCCAAGACGAATCACCCTTGTTGCCCGGCAAAATCCACAATACTAATGGCCCTCTCCTAGAAGCCTTATGTGCCGGTTTTCAGGCGCAAATTTTCCGATCACATTTAGCTGATGATCCTGATATCATTAAAGAAGCCTTGAAAAATGCTCAAAACCAATATGACTTGATCCTCACCACGGGCGGCGTCTCTGTAGGTGAACGCGATTTCTTGCCGCCGCTGCTTCATGAGAATTTTGACCGTCTTTTTTGGCGCGTCGATATGCACCCTGGAAAAGCCATGGCAGCCGCAATGATAGGCGATACACCGCTTCTAGCATTGTCAGGAAATCCCGGCGCCATGCTTACTAGTTGGTTCGTCATTGTCGCCCCCATCATGGCGACATTGTGCCAAAGCTCGTTTACCCTCAAACAGGTTCAAGGCCGCCTGGCCGCGCCATATCCCAAACCCACCCGAGAAAAGCGATTTTTGAAGGCTCGATTCCAATATCATCCGTCAGGACTGGTATTTGACATCATTGATAACCAGTCATCAGATGCCTTGACGTCATTTGCTGAAGCGGATGGCTTAGTCATGATCGAAAATGGGAGCCCCCCACAAGATGAAGGGACGGTATTGCACGGGTTCTGGCTTCCCTCATTTTGACACCATCGAGAATAGTCCTTAGAATCGAACCACCTAGTGCCTAACAACAGGGAGGGCTAACCCACGGAACTACCATGGCCATTGAATGAGGCATTGCGCAATCTCGCCAGCCATACCTCACCCAAGGAGCTTGCCACGCCGACAGAAAACCTGATCGATCGCTATCACCGGAGAGAACCCACATCTCTTGCGCATCAGGCGACTGCCAAAGACGCTCGTGCCTATGCGATATCCCGCATGCCGTCAACCTATGGAGCGATTCGTTCAGCACTTCACGCCGTTCAGGAGATCCTGCCCGACTTCGCACCAAACACCCTCCTGGATGTCGGTTCCGGTCCCGGCACCGCGATCTGGGCAGCCACTGACGCATTTCCATCTCTCACGCACATCACTGCGATCGAGCGCGAGTCGGCCATGATAGACCTAGGGCAACAACTCGCACAATATGCCCCATCGTCACCAATCAAAGACACCACTTGGCTTTCAACCTCTCTCAGTGTCGACGCGGTGGCGCGGAGTTATGATCTCATCATCGCATCGTATGTGATGGGGGAATTACCCCCCAAAGACCGGCTCACCTTAATAGAGCACATATGGGCTCACAGCGCGACACTGTTGTTAATTGTTGAACCAGGCACCCCCAGTGGATTCGAGTGCGTGCGAGCACTCCGCATGAGCCTTCTGGATAACGGAGCTTATGTTGTGGCTCCATGCCCCCATTCCGATACCTGTCCCATCCCAGCGCATGACTGGTGTCACTTTGCTACCCGAATCGCTCGCTCTCGACTCCAAAAGCAATTGAAAGGAGGCAGCGCTCCCTATGAAGATGAAAAATTTTCTTACGTCGCCTTGAGTAAGTCCGCAATTCATAACGGGGTAGCTCGTGTCATTCGCCATCCGAGACATGATCCTGGTCGCGTGACCGTGCGTCTTTGCGACAATGATGGACTCAGGAACGATACGATCACCAAAAGTACTGGTGCCGCCTTCCGCATTGCCCGCAAACTTCGTTGGGGCGATCGATTCATCACCCCAACAAAAGAGACTCCCATTGATCCGGATCAAATCCGATAAAAATCTGGCCTTGGTGCACCACAATCGGTCGCTTGATAAGTCTCGGTTCTTCGGCCATAAAGGTGATCCAGTCTGATGCTTCCCGCACTTTGGGCTCATAGTGCTTGAATTTTGTGCTCCTCTTAGACAAGAGCGGGTCAATCCCTCCCGCTAATCGGACTAACTCCCCTAAGTCTCCAACCGTTAACGGCTGACTCATAAGATCCCGTTCTTCATCAAGCACGACCTCTTGGTCCCGAAGCCAGGCCCGAGCCCGGTTCGAAGTGCTACAGCGACGATAACCATAAAAAATCATCATTTGACTCCTTTAGATTGTTTCTGGGCACAATCGTAGCAGGTGCCATAAAACTTGACTTCATGATCTAAAACCACAAATCCGCGTTTATCACGCAAGGTTTCTTCTAATTGCGACAAGAGATCCTCTTGAAATTCTTCCAATCTCCCACAGCGCACGCACTGCAAGTGATGGCGTTGATGCGCACTTGCACTAGCAAGGTCGATTTCATACCGTATACGTCCGTCGTTGCGACCAACCTGAGTAATAATCTTCAGCTGGGTCAAGATGTCTAAGGTCCGATAGATAGTCGCCATCCCGACATCACGAAATTCTTGATGCACCACTTGATACACTTCATCGGCGGATAGGCGCTCACCCGGTCGTTGCAAAAATGTTTTTATAATGAGCTCCCGCTGGGGCGTTAGGCGCTTCCCGCTCGCTTCCAAACGCTGATATATCGAAGACGTCTCGACCATCCGACTCCTCCTCTAGTAGACCCTAGTCTATCATCCTGTGGCACCGATTGCACTTCATAACACCTAAGATAACAAAGAGACCTCTCACACGAGAGGCCTCTTGATCGACCGCGCAGGCTACAGCGTCAATGTCCGATAGAGAGCTTCAACACCGAGCGGTAAAGCCCGTTCATCGAGGACAAAATGCGGCGAATGGTGAGGAGGAGAACCGCCTGCCTGGCCACAGCCAAGAAATAGAAAGGCTCCGGGTTTATGCTGCAGATAATAAGCAAAGTCCTCGCCTCCCATGGAGGGTTCGGGAGTGTCAACCTGAACCAACCCTTTGAGGGACTCAGCCCACATCTCAGCTTCGTTCTCATGATTCATCACGACCGGGTAGCCCTTTTGATAAGAGACCTTTGCCGTCGCCCCATAGAGTGCGGCCGTCCGTTGAGCGATATGGTCGATTTCTCGAGCGATCACTTGCTGCGTTTCTTCAGAAAACGTGCGGACGGTACCAGTAATATCCGCGGTCTCTGCGATAATATTAAACGTGTGCCCACCGTGTATTGTCCCGCAGGTCACGACGGCCGGCTCAAATGCTCGCACTCGTCGGGACACAATCGTTTGCAGGTTCACCACAATTTGGGACGCAATAAGCACCGCATCTTGGGTCTCTTCGGGTTGCGAGCCGTGACCTCCGCGACCGTTTACGTGAATGGTAAATTGGTCGGCATTCGCCATCATTGCGCCGCCCTTTATGCCTACCGTACCCACGGGATCATTGGCCCAAACGTGCAATCCATAAACGGCGTCAATGTCATCCAACACACCGGCTGCAATTAACGGCAAGGCTCCGCCCGGAGGACGTTCCTCCGCTGGCTGAAAGAGGATGCGTACCCGTCCGGGGAATGTCTTCTCCTCCACTAATCGGTCCGCGAGCGCCAGAGCGATAGCCATGTGCCCATCGTGACCACAAGCGTGCATCACTCCAGGATGTTCCGAGGTAAAGGGGAGGCCGGTTTCTTCAGGTAACGGCAATCCATCCATGTCCGCCCGTATCGCAATGCGCTTACCAGGCATACGGCCTTCAATGTCGACGACAATTCCTGTCTCGCCGATGAGACGCGGCGCCAACCCTAAACCCTCTAAATGCTGCACAATGTAGTCGCGGGTCTTCATTTCCGAAAACGCCAGTTCCGGAATGCGGTGTAAGTCGCGCCGGTACTGCACTACCTGTTCTTCCCATGCCATGTCCCTTGACTCCTCTCCGAACTCCTAAATAATGCGATGCCCCAGCGCGGAGGCAATCAGATTAGCCGCTAATTCGCCGGTACGATTATGTTCGTCTAGTATCGGATTGACCTCAACCATTTCCATCGATGTCACGACATCGGCTTCAGCTAGTAATTCCAATGCCAGGTGAGCTTCACGGTCAGACAGTCCCCCACTGTAGGGCGTACCCGACCCCGGGGCATAGAGTGGATCTAATGCATCGATGTCAAAACTCACATGAATGCCGTCGGTCCCAGTCGTCAGAATGTCAATCGCGCGAGCCATGACTTCACGCATGCCATAACGGTCCACCTCATGCATTGAAAATACGGTGGCCTTACTTTGTCGCAAGGCTTCCGCTTCAGCGGGGTCCAGTGTTCGAACCCCTATGTAGACAATCTTGGCTTCATCTAGAAATTGTCCTTTGAAAGGAATAGCGAGGTCGGTATGGCTTCGTCCTGCGGCGACCGCGACAGGCATTCCATGGATATTACCGGAAGGGGACGTCGTTTCGGTATTAAAATCGCCATGCGCATCAAACCATAGCAATCCGATTTTAGGACGCACCCGCAAAAGACCAGCGATGGTTCCCATCGCAATCGAGTGATCTCCTCCCAACACTAAGGGATATTGACCTTCGGAGAACACCTTCTCTACCGTTCGAGCCAGGACTCGATTCACTTTGACGATTTCATCCATATACTTCAAGTGTGGGTCAGTCTGCTCCCGGCTTTCTGGTACCGGAACGGACAAATTCCCAATATCATTCACCACGTGACCCGCTTGACGCAGTTTCTCATGTAATCCAGCGTAGCGGATTGCACTCGGTCCCATATCGACTCCGCGACGGTCGGCTCCATAGTCCAGGGGCACACCGATAATGCTGATGTTTTTAGGTGTCATCATGAGCTCCTTTCGAAATCTAAGAGTATTATAACCGTTCTGCGGAGCTCATCCATGCCAGGGCAAGGTGCATGTGCGCCGGTCACGCTAACTGGGTTGAAAGAGAGAGAACAGAAATCTTCTGCTGCGTTTAATCTCGAATCAGCAATTCTGTCGGAGGTGGTGTTTGCAAAAGTTGAGCCGGCCATCGGCCCTTCAGTAGGTAGCGTTCCGTTCCAATAAAAATGTACCAGGTGAGATCCTTTTGATAAGTGGCGTTCATGAGCTTCATTTCTTCCCGTGGATTCGTAATAAACCCGACTTCCACGTTGATCGCAGGCATTTTAGCATAGCGCAGCATGTATTGGTCAATGCGTTTCACCTCACGATGGGTACCGCTATAATATTGGAGCTCTTCTTGGACGTCATGCGCCAGGTGATAGCTGGCCGCCCCATCCCAATAGAAGGTTTGCGGACCATGATAACTAGAAGATCCAGAATTACAGTGAATGTCAATGAGAATGTCGGCTCGTTGTTGATTTACCCAATCCATTCGTTGCCGCACTCGATATTTCCGATTGGGAGGAATGTCTTTGGCATTCGACCAGGTCATTAAGACACGGGCACCGGCCATTTCAAACCAGGTTCGCAATTGCAACGCGACTTCCAAGTTAATTTTATCTTCCGATGTTTCACGACCACGAGCCCCCGGGTCAAATCCCCCATGTCCGGGATCCAGAATAATCGTTCTTCCTCGCAATAAATCTCCTGCAAGCGGCGGCATGCGACTCGATTCTTCGGCGACGGTCCCGGTGACCTCGCCGCTCAAAAGAAATCCTCCCACCAAGACTGCTGTTGCCACCACTGCCACTAGGCGCCCCCACCAATGATCAGCGCGCACGATAGGCCTCCCTTGACTTTGTCCTAATGGAGGCTTATTCCGAGCGAACAATAATCATTCGCAAATTTCATCATCAATCCCACTACCCCGTAGGGATCGGCAAAAACTTGCCTGACGCCAGGAACAGTTATGTCAAATTCTATTTTACTTATGATACATTAGAATTAGGAGGGATGAAGATGGTCGGAGTCAAAATTCGCGACCTGCGAAAGAAACTTGGCTTTACTCAAGAACAATTAGCTGGTTCCGAACTAACTAAGAGTTACGTTAGCCAGGTGGAGTTAGGCCGCATTCGACCATCGCGTAACGCTCTAGCCATTATGGCTCGTCGGCTAGGTAAACCTTTAGGTTATTTCCTTGAAAATGATGACGACATCCGGACTGTCGATGTGCTTTTAAAAGCGTCCCAAGCGCTCTGGTCCAGTGGTCGCTTAGACGAAGCCCTGGTTGGCTTGAAAGAGGCATACCTCTTAGCGGAACGAATGGGCCGCGACGACATTTTGGCTCGCATCCAGGCTACCATGGGCTATTTAGAAATGACCCGAGGTGACTATGACACCGCTATTCATCACTTCAAACGATCTCTTGAAGAATTATCCCCTCAAGATGCTCCTAAAGAATTCATCGAGACAACCTCGGCACTAGCTCGGTCGCTACACCATATTGGCAATACCCACCAGGCGATTGGCTATTTTGAGAAAAGTTGTTCTATCAGCATTGACCTACCCGACCTCGGTGTGGCGAAATCAGACGCGTTAATGCATTATGGCGACTTTTGCTTTGAACTTGAAGAATGGACGTCCGCATTAGACCTATACCAAAGGGCGCACGATATATTGTTGCAATCCCCGGTTCACGTTCCCTTTCGAGAGCCTGAACTGTTAACACGTGTGGCCACCGCGGCCTGCTCCCTTCATCAGCAGGAATTGGCGTTTACGACAATTCAGACCGCCCTAGCCCAAGTGAAAACGCTTCCTTCCAGTGATGCCAGTCATCGATTGCGCGTCGATATGTCCCGATGCTTGATTCAACTGCAACAGTATGACACCGCGCACCAGTTGCTCCGCGAGAGCCTCACCTACTTTGACCAAAATGGCCAACCTGAGGAGCTCTTCGGAGCCCTAGTGATAGGCTATTTCCTGATTCGAGGAGGACGTCGTGACGATTTGTTTGACCTATACTTTGATGTCTCGAAGAAACTTCCCGGTACTGGGAAAGGCGCGATCCTAAGAGCCCAGGCGTTGATTCTCCACGCAGAATTTGTTGCCGACGATGCCGTAGACGTGGCTATCCATGACGTCAATGAAGCGCTCGCGCTAGATCCCGACAACGACGATGTAAAGATCCGGTATTACACGCTACTAGCCAAGGCCGGATCATCAGAAGCGTTAGCTCAATTGTGGAACTTATTGCGAGACACCCCTACGCATGAACCCCGTAAATTTAGTACCACCCCGTTTTTGAGTGGGCATCACGCCCACTATCGGTAGATTCATCGCAACAACAGCACATCGCCTCTAACTTCACACATCTCGCAGGCTCGCTTCTAGAGGAGCCCACCTGCACCATGAAGATCTCCTTAGCCCACCATGATAGTACGCCCATCGTCATCCCCCGTGGTCTCATCAGACCTATTTGGCGGTCTTTTTCTTCCCCGAATATCCTCTCAAAAGGGTCCCAATGGTCTGGCTTTCCATAGGCCGATTGCCCAGTGGCAGTGGCGAGCGGATATTTCATACTGACGGTGCAATCGATAGGATTTTTATCCATTTCGTGATGGGCAGAGAGACAAAGGAGAGTGGCCGAGATGTTTACCGATTACTTAGCGGTGATGTTAGTCAATTTGGGGGCGGGACTGGCGCTGTTAGCCCACTACCTCTATGTGAAGCCCGCCCAAGAGAACCGGAAGAGTTGGGCCGCGGGCTTCTTTGCCGTCGGCTTATTGGGCCTGGTGACCGCGGTGCCGATGGTGATTACCTGGCCGCTCCCCGGCGGGTATAACGTGGCGTATGGCGAACCGGCGTTGTTCTTTAGCGTCCTCTTCCT